>JAPLLF010000333.1 GCA_026387715.1 Pseudomonadota bacterium | reverse complement strand
TGGACCACCGCGCGTCGAGCGCCGCCAAGGATCTGGCCCTGGATGCGGACGCGCGCGCTCGCTGCCAGGGGAGGCCCCGCGTCGCGCACGTGCGGCTCGCGGAACGTGTCGATCCAGATCGCGCCGTCGTCGTCGACTCCGATCGCGACCGCGGCGACGCCGCCGGTGCGCGTGGGATCGCGCGGATACACCGTGCCGCCGTTCCGGACCGCGAGGGCGCGGACCTTGCGGATCGTGCCGGTCGCCTCGATCACGTAGCGGTCGACCTGGGTCCCGGTCGAGATCGCCAGGACGCGCGCATCGGCGTCGTAGGAGGAGCCGACGCTGGTCGAATACTCGCCGAGCTCGACCTCGGCGTGCGCCTCGACGTCGCGCACGCGGAACGTCGCACGCTCGCCGGTGGAGTCCGCCGGGTCGGCCACCACGGTGAGCAGGTGACGATCGTCCAGCACCAGCGAGAGCGGGTTCGTCTCGTCCGCCTTGGTCGTCGCGCGGCTCGGCGCGAGCGCGCGGTCGAGCCAGAGCACGTGCCGGCGGACGGTGACCGTGGCGCGGCCCGCGGTCGCCGCGAGCTGGCCGTCGGTGAGCTGGTTGTAGCCGAGGTACTGCGTCCGGGTCGGCTCGACGAGCGCGAGCATCGCCTCGAACGGGGCGACGACGACGTGATCGGCGACGACGATCTTCGCCGTGCGCGCGAAGTCATCCTGGGTGGTCGGGGAGACATGACCGTTCCACGGATCGGTCGCGCGCGCCCACCACGAGATGCCCCCGACGTGCGCGATCGCCAGGTGCTCCGCGTCGACGAAGCCATAGGTCGCGCCCTCGACGTCGACGCCGAGCACGCCGCCGAGATCAGGTTCGATGACCCTCGGCGTGGGCTCGAGCTCGACGACGACCATGGCCTTGCCGCCGCGCACCACGCCCGCGAGCCGGGTGCGCGTGGGCGCCAGCGCGACGGCCTCGAGCTGGACCGGCAGCACGAGCGGGTCCCCCCACCGCAGCAGCCCGGGCGCGATCCACCGCAGCGTGGTCGTCGGCCCCTCGTCGAGCTCGAGTACCGCGAGCGCCGCGCCACCACGCGCGGCGAGCCCGCGCACCCGCGCGCCGGGCGGTGGGAGGAGCGGCCCGCGGACGACGTGGTGCGCGTCGACCCACAGGAGCGACTGGTCGACGCGCCGGACGAGGAGGCCGCCGTCGAACGCCACGAGCTGGACCGCCGCAGGCTCCGCCGGCAGCCGCGCGCGCACGAGCTCGCGCGCCTCGCGATCGATCTCGATGACCTCGAGGCCACCGGCCACGTCGATCACCCCGATCACGAAGCGATCCGCGCGCTGCTCGAGCGACAGCGCGCGCGGTTGACTCGTCGCGTGCACGACCCGCGGAGGCTGCGTCCCATCGAGCGTTGGCCAGAACCGCAGCCGGCCGAGGTGGTCCGCGGTGATCGCCGCCCCGCCGTGATCGTCCAGCGCGACGAGCACCACCGTGCCACCGTGAGGCGAGGGCACCCCCGGCGGGTGGAGCACGGGTAGCGGTGAGGCAGCGGCGGCAGGAACCGGATCCGGCGCGGATCGTGCCGCACCGAGCGAGCTCACCGCATCGTCCCGACAGCTCGCGAGCGCCACCACGGACACGAGGAATATTCGGCGCATACACGACGTGAAACGCGCGAGCTCACCAACCAATCTGTCACGAGGTCTGCGCTGCTGACGGCCGTGATTGCTGAGTTGTTTTGTGGGTTTCGGTGACCGTGAACTTTTGTACAGCGAGAACGCATTTCGAAAATTTGTTGTTGTCGGAGGCCGCGCGGAAATGTTTCAACCGTTGGGCGCGGTCGTGTTGTCCGCGAGGGTTCGAGGAGGATGTATGGCGCTCGGAACGGTGAAGTGGTTCAACGATGCCAAGGGTTTTGGTTTCATCAGCCGCGAGGATGGCAAGGACGTGTTCGTCCACTACTCGTCCATCTCGGGGGATGGGTTCCGGACGCTCGCCCAGGGTGAGCAGGTCGAGTACGAGGAGGTGAATGGCCCCAAGGGGCTGTTCGCCGCGAAGGTCGCGAAGCCGTCGCAGATCTGATCGCAGGCTAGCGAGCGAGCTGCGTCGCGCGGTACTCGCCTGACGGCGTCCGCGTCAGCACGACCGCGAAGCTCGCGTTCGTTGCCTGCACGGAGACGATCACGTTGCCCTCGGGCAGCTTCGTACCAGCGTACTCGCTCGGCTTGAGGAGCTTCCACTCCTTCATCGCGCCGGACTCGACCACGAGGTTGCCGTACATCTCCTTGAGATCCGCGGGCGTCTCGGCGGCGACCTTGCCACCGGCGTAGAACGGCGTGGTCGACATCTTCATCAGCTTCTCGATGCTCGCGGTCGCGAACCCCGTGATCCACAGGTTCGCGGCGAACACGGCCTGCTTGTCGGTGACCGACGATGCCGGCGAGACGCTGTCCTTGCCGTGCCCGTCGTCGGGCGTCACGACGCCCTCCCCGATCGGATGGTGCTTCGGCGTGATCCGCGGCTGCTTGCCCGGCTTGTTACCGTCGGGGCCGTCGAGCGCGCCGACGTCGTTGCCCTCCGGCACGCTCGTCAGGATGTACGGCTCGACGTTGAACGTGCCGCACTGCCGCCAGTTTCGATAGAAGCCCCAGCGCAGGTAGATGCGTCCGTCCACCGAGCGGATCGCCTCGGGGGTCTCCTCGTACGGCCCCGAGCTGATCACGGTGTCGACCGCCGCGACATCGAACTCGGTCTTGCCCGAGGTCTTCGCGATCGTGACCTTGTGCAGCGTCCCGTCCGGGTTCACCGACACCTCGAGGTTCACCCACAGGTCCGGGTTGTTGAGCGCGTCGTCGGCGGGCCGGTTGTCGAGATCCTCGAGGAACCCGAACCCCCACGCCTCGTGGATGTGACGGTGCATGCGCGCGATGTAGATCGCGTAGGGATGCGCGCGCGTCTTGAGCGCCGTCTGGTTGCCGGGGCGGACGTCGGGCGTGAAGTTCTCGAGCGAGCTCTTGATCGAGTCGAGCTTCTTCTCCCAGCGGCCCTTGCGGCTCCCCATCCGACGCGCCGCGATCTGGCGCTCCTCCTCGACCTTGTCCTTGCCCATCAGGCGCTCGTAATCGGTCTGCTGCATCGGCGTGTTCACGCCGGGCAGGCCCTTCTTGCCGACCGCCTTGCCATCCTTGGACTGATCGACGACCGAGCCACGCCCGGCGATGCCACGCATCGCGAGCAACCCCGGCTCCTTCTCGCCCTTGCCCTCCTCACCCTTGTCACCCTCCTCGCCCTTGATGACGCCCTTGGCGACCTCGTCCTTGCCGGAGTGATCGGACTCCTCGATCCGGTCGTCGGTCGTCGGCTTGGTCTCCTCGTTCTGGCGGATCTTGTCGTCGGGGCCGCCGACCTCCTTGCTCGACTTGTCGTCGGACTCGCGCGACGCGACGGTCTGGCCGTCGGACTCCTTGTCGAGGTTGGTCTCCTTCGCGCGCGTCTCCTCGTCGACGTTGCGATTCTTGTCCGACAGCTTGGTCGCGTCGTCGGGCGCCTGCTCGACGACGTGCTTGTCGTCCTTGACCTCCACCATCACCATGTTCGGCGGTGGTGGCGGTGGCGGCGTCTTGGGCTTCTCGGCGGCGAGCTCGGGAGGAGGCGGCGGCTTGAGCTGCGGCGGCGGCTGGAGCTTCTTCATCTCCTCGGGCGGGACGAGCGCGACGATCGGCGCGTCGAGCTTCTCCGCCTCGATCGGTGCGAGCGGCGGCACGACCGGCTTGATCGCGTCCGGCTCGGTGGCGGCGACGGTCGGCGGCTCCATCCGCACCTCGACCTCGTCGGGTTGCGCGCCGAACTCGACGGCCACGTCGGTGTCGCCGGCGATGGTGATCGGACACTGCAGGACGTCGCCGTTCGCCGCGGCGGTCACCGCATCGCCTCCCACGCACGCGGCGAGTGGATCACCGATCAGCGACACCAACTCCGCGGGCGTGCGCATCGGGTACTGGTGGTAGCCACCGAACGTCGCCTTCTCGCCGAGCACGGCCGACAGCCGTAGCCGGGTGCCGGGCTCGACCTCGACCGAGCACCGCGCCTTGGCGCACCGCAAGAGCGGGGCGGAGTCACCGACCCGGGTCACGAGCACCTGCCCCTCCCCCTCGCCGTCGATGCGGATCGTTAGCGTGGGCGTGGGCTCGGGACGGGTCGCCGTGTACGTGAGGATCGCGCCACCCTGGGCGATCGACGACACGGCGAGCGCAGGCCCGAGAAGCCATCCACTGCGGTATCTGCGGATCCGGGCCACGGGGCTGATCCAGTCTGACATACGAGCCGACGGAAGGTTGCCCGGATCTTCGCCCGGATCTCTACAGCTTACGGTAGACGCCGACGACGATGCCGATGATGTCGACCGAGCGGAAGTCAGCGCGACGAACGTAGATCGGCGACATGTTGGAGTTCGCGGGCTGGAAGCGGATGCGGTCGCCCTCGGGGTAGTACCGCTTCACCGTGGCCTCGCCCTCGATCATCGCGACGACGATCTCGCCGGTCCCGGCGGTCGGCGTCTTCTTCACGAACACGTAGTCGCCGTCGAAGATGCCGTCCTCGATCATCGACTCGCCGACGATGCGCAGGCCGAACACCTCGCGGTGACCACCCAGCAGCACGCGATCGATGCGCACGGTGTCGGTGGCGTCCTCGACCGCGAGGATCGGCTGCCCCGCGGCGACGCGCCCGAGGATCGGCACGTCGGCCATGTCGTGATCGTCCGCGGGCGAAGGCACGATGTCGACGTTGCCCGTGCCCCGCGGGGCGCCGCGCAGCGGGACGATGTCCGCACCCTCCTGTGCGATCGGGCGCATCGCGCGCGACTTGAGGTCCTCCCGACGGAGGTGACCCTTCTTCTCGAGCGCCTTGAGGTGATCGTTTACCCCGTTGGTCGAGCGGATCGCGAAGTGCTCGCCGATCTCACGCAGGGTGGGCGGAAACCCGCGCTCCACGATAGAAGCTGAAATGAAATCAAGGATATCGCGCTGTCGCTGGGTCAGTTGCTCGGCCATGAATGCTCCCGTGAGTCGTGCGCGAAGCGCCGTAGCGCTCTTTGGAAATGGTTCAGGGGACTGCACCTGAACGGATCCACCGTACTGAACGCACAATCACCCTGTCAATTTTTCTGACTCCGATTTCGGGTGCCCACGGCGGGTTTCTCGCGGCTTTCCGCTGACGATCTCCGCATGCAGTGGCTCGTGGTGATCGCCGGCCTCGCGGCGATGAAGGCCGCGTTCGATCGCGGTGATCTCGAGGAGACCGCGCGCCAGGGTGGGCTCGCGGGCGCCGCGGTGGTCGAGCAGGCGCTCGCAGCTCCCGACCGCGCGACCGTGCTCGCGGCGATCGTCGGGGCGCCCGAGGTCGAGGGGCGCGCGGAGCTGCTCCCCGCGCTCGCGCGCCTCGCGCTCGGCCCCGACCGTCGCCTCGCGATCCCCGCGGCGCGCGCCGCGGCCACGATCGCGGCGCGCACGACCGTCACGGACGACCGCGCGCGTGAGGACCTCGCGGACGATCGCGCGACGTGGACCGCGATCGCGATGCGCGCCGATCGCTGGATCGAGGTCCGCACGAGCGCGCTCGAGGTCGCGGCCGCGCTCGCCGAGCCCGACACGACGGGCTTCGATCTCGCGGCCGTCCTCGCGGTGCCGGATCCCGTGCTGCGCGGCGCGGCGGTCGCGCTCGTGCCGCAACCGGCGCCCGCGAGCGCACGCCCGATCCTCGCCGCGACGATCGCGAACGACGCCGACCCGCGGGTCGCGCTCGGTGCCGCGCAGGCGCTGTGCGCCGATCTCGTCGCCGATCCACCCGCGCCGATCCTCGCGGCGCTCGGCGAGCCCGGGCTCGCGCGCCTGCGCACGCTGGTGACCGGCGCGCATCCGAGCGCGATGATCCGCGATGCGGCGCGTTGCCTCGCCGCGTCGAAGTAGGCGAGGCCTTCGTCAGCGCCGCGCGCCGGGGGCCGTCACGAGGTACGAGCGGAACCGCTTCTTCTTGATCCGGCCCTGCTCGAGGCCCGCGAGCGCACGCGCGCCCTCCGCCGCGGCGAGCGCGACGAAGCTGATCCGATCGAGGATGCTGATCTGGCCGATGTCGGTCGCCGCGATGCCGACCTCCGTGGTCAGCGCGCCGACGATGTCGCCCGGGCGCAGGCGATCGTGGCGCCCCCCCTGGATCGCGATCGTGATCATCGCCGGCGGCGGCGCGCGGCCATCGTCCCGACCCAGATCGGCATCGACGAGCGGGGTCAGCGGGACGGACGCGAGCGGCCCGTCGCGCAGGTCGTCGAGCGCGCGGCGATCGCCGGATCCGACGAGGCTGATCGCCAGGCCGGTGTGCCCGGCGCGCGCGGTGCGGCCGATCCGATGCACGTAGATGTCGCCGTCGCGCGGCAGATCGTAGTTCACCACCGCGCCGAGCTCGTCGATGTCGAGCCCGCGCGCGGCGACGTCGGTGGCGACGAGCAAGCGCAGGCTGCCGTTCTTGAGCATCAGCAGCACGGTGTTGCGATCGTGCTGCTCCATGCCGCCGTGCAGCGGCACGGCCGCGAAGCCCGCGAGCGTGAGGGCATCGGCGACCACGTCGCAGGTCTCGCGGTGGTTGCAGAAGATCACCGCGGAGGCCGGGCGATGGTGCGCGAGGACGCGGGTCAGCGCCGTCGTGCGATCGACGGCGCCGAGCTCGTAGAGGACCTGGGTGACCCGGGCGCTCGCGTCGTCGACCGGCGCCACGAGGTGGAGCGCGTCGCGCTGGAACGTCGTGCTCAGCGCGCGCACCGCGTCGGGGATCGTGGCAGAGAACAGCAGGGTCTGCCGCTCGCTCCACGTGGCCCGCGCGATCTCGCTCGCGACCTCGATGAACCCCATCTCGAGCATGCGATCGGCCTCGTCGAGCACGAGCGTCCGGATCGCGCCGAGATCGAGGCGCCCGCGCGCGAGGTGATCCTGCACGCGCCCCGGCGTCCCGACGATGACGTCGACCCCGTGCTCGAGCGACGCGCGCTCGCGCTGGATCGAGCTGCCGCCGCTGAGCGTGATGACCTTGGTGTGGGCCAGCGGCCGGGCGAGCCGGCGGATCTCGTCGGCGACCTGGGCCGCGAGCTCGCGGGTCGGGCACAGCACCAGCGCGCCGGGTCTGCCACAGCGCGGCGTGATCCGCGCAAGGAGTGCGAGGCCGAACGCCGCGGACTTGCCGGTGCCGGTCCCGGCCTGGCCCAGCACGTCGCGCCCCGCGAGCATCGGCGGGAGGGCGAGCGCCTGGATCGGCGTCATCTCGCGGTATTCGAGCTGCGCGAGGTTGTCGAGCCACGGCTGCGCCAGTGGCAGTGTGGAAAAGGCGGTTTCGGTCATGGCTCGCGCGCACCCTAGCACCCACGACCGCCTCCGACGGCACGCGTGATGCAACTGACCAGATCATGACCACGTCGCACCGCATCGTCGTCGCGCTCGACCTGTCGGAGTTCGCCGAGATCGTGCTCGAGCACGCGCTCGACCAGGCCGCCCGCCACACCGCGCCAGATCTGCACTTCGTGACGGTCGCCGAGAGCGAGGTCGACGCCGACGTCGAGGCCGTCCGCGAGCGCCTCGCGGCTCTGGTGCTGCCCGCGCTCGACACGATCGGCCGCACCGACTGGAAGGCGAAGCTCCACGTCCTGGCCGGCGAGCCCGCGGAGGCGATCACGAACTTCGCGGCCGAGATCCGCGCGCACCTGCTCGTGATCGGGCGGTTCGGGACCCATCAGCCGCGCGAGCGGATCGGCGCCAGCGCGAGCAAGGTGATCGATCTGGCGACGTGCTCGACCCTCGTGATCGGGTTGTCGGGCGATGCCGTCGACGCCCAGCAGTGCCTCGCGTGCGCCGAGATGCGCACCGCGACCGATGGGCGGACCTGGTTCTGCGCGGCCCACACCGCGCCCGACCGGATGCGGCTCTCGTCGCTGGTGGAGACCGTGAACTCGCTCTAGGAGCCTGGATGGCATAGGCCTCGGCGTAGAACGCGGGCCTCGCGCGCTGCGCGAGAGGTGGGCAGTGGGTCCGATGACACGGTGGGCGCGTGCCTGAAACCCAGGGGCGCTCGGAGCTGTGGTGCGGCGCGACTGCTAGATACAATCGCCGGGCCCCACTCGTCTCGTAGTTCGTGGTGGTTTCGACCACGCTCGAGCTGTTCGGTTGTTCGGAAGCGTTCGCCGCAACAGCGACGTCGCCGTGGTCCGCGACGAGGATCTTCCAGGGACGACCCTGCCGGAGCGGCCGGGCTCTCTCGACCGACGCGGCGAGGCCTGTGACAAGCGGCGTGTCGTGATCGCCGTCCGCCGGTAGCTTGGCGCAGGCGTCGCGCAAGGCGGCGCGAGGGCGAGAGCCCGACCGCGACCCGTGGGCGTCGTGTTGTGCCTGCTCGCCCTCGGCGCGACGTCAGCGTTCAGCGCGGGTCGGCAAGCCGAGCGCGATCGCGAGCTGCGCGTACGCGGCGCGCCGGAACGCGACGACCTTGCCCGCGACCGAGAGCTGGGCCAGCGTGGCGTCCTCGCCCTTCGGCACGAACAGGCGATCCCACCCGAGGATGAGCGGCCCGTCGGGCTTGTCGGAGATCCGGCCCTCGCACGTGGCGGAGAAGATCTCGATCGGCTGTCCTTCGACGCGGCGGAGCGCGACGCGGAGCTGGACCTTGGCCGGCGTCTCGCGCCACCACTTGCAGAAGCGATTCGCGTTCTCGCTGTCGAGCTCGAGGCGCAACGACTTGCCGTCCATCGTCGTGATGTCGACGGCCTCGGCGAAGCAGATCGCCGTCGACGGGTGCGCCTCCACCTTGTCGCGCGCCTTGTGCTCGGGCTCCGGCGCGCTCGTGGCGAACCCGGCGGTCAGCCCCTCGATCCGGATGTCCGCGCCGTCGATGATCTGGGCGACCTCGGCGAGGCGCAGGTCGTTTCCATCGATGAACACGAGGGTAGGCACGACGGCACCCTACCGCATGTCACGATCCGACGATCGCGCGGCGTGCAGTCCTGATAGGCTGGACGGACGTTGCCAAGACTCGCGCGTTTTGCCTTTGGGGTCGTCGCCGTTGCC
>JAPLLF010000145.1 GCA_026387715.1 Pseudomonadota bacterium | reverse complement strand
GAATGCGGGCCGCACCCCGTCGGCGACGCGCACCAGGAAGATCTGGCCGCCCGCGCCGATCGCGACGTCTCCCTGGGGATCGAGGTCGCGGACGTCGCCGTCCGAGGTGAACCGGACGATCGGCGCGAGGGCCCCCTCGGGGAGGGTGCGGTCGAGGTGCGATGGCTCGTCGGCGGAGAACATGGTCTCGACGACGAGCTGGTCCTGCGCGCCGACCCAGACGCGGAGCGGATCGGGCAGCTGCCAGCGCGCGAGCTCGCCGGCGCGTCCGAACAGCCCGACCGCGTGCTCCGGGGCCGCGTCGCGTCGGGTCGCGTAGCGCTCGACCTCGCCGTGGCGGGTCGCGGCGATCCGCACGTCGACCGGGCGCTCGAGCACGACCTTGCCCCCGACGAGCCACCACGCGTGCTCCGGCTCGAGGTCGAGCACCGTGCCGTCGTCGCCGACCTCGAGGCCGACGGGATCTCCCCAGGGGGGCGCGCCGATCGGCGAGACCGTGGCCTTCGTCTCCTGCCTCCCCAGCTCGACGACGCGCACCCCGGCTCGGCGAGCCACCGGCCGCCGTCGTAGACCTTGAGCGCGACGCGCCGCGAGGTCGCCTGGATCGTGGCGGCGGGCCCGAGCTGGGTGCGCGCGCCCGTCGCGAGGTCGAACGCGAACGCGACGGCGCCGCGCGTGATGCCGAGCGTCGCGCCGTGGATGCGCGGGCGATTCCACCCGAGCTCGGCCGCGAGCACCGTCCGGATCGACCACGTCGTGGGGTCGTAGATCGCGAGCGGCAAGCCCTTGCCCGCGATCACGACGCCTCCGTCGGCCAGGACGGCGACGCCGGCATGCTCGAGGCTGCGATCGGGGACGACGCCGAGCGTGATCGGGGTCGTCCCCAGGTCGCGATCGACGATCACCGCGCGCGTCACGCCGGCGTCGACGCCGACCGCGATCCACCGGCCGTCCCGGAGCCGCGCGAGGTCGTAGAGCGTCAGCGTGCGCGCGAGCCGGGTCTCGCGAACGATCGCCCCGGTGGTCAGATCGAGCCGCGCCAGCCAGCCCTCCGCGCCGCCGACGATCGCGGTGTCTCCGTCGACGACGATCGCGGTCGGCGTCGACCTCATGCGCCACGGGGCCGCGGGGCTGATCCACAGCAGGCCGGGTAGCGCCGCGCCCCGCGGGGCGTGCCAGCACGCGGGGCTCGCGAGCGCGAACGCCAGCGCGAGCGCGCGGCTCATGCGCGCGGCAGGGTGGACGCGACCGAAGGCCGCGCGCGCCACGCGGCGCGCACCGCGTCGAGCCCGGCGCCTTCGACCGGATAGGCGTGGCGAAACTCCATCCAGTCGAGCGCGCAGATCGCTGACACCTCGGCGAGGCCGAACGCCGTCGTCGACAGGCGCGGAGGCCCCGCGAGCCACGCCCAGATCGCGGCGGTGCGTGCGAGCTGGCGGTCGGCGAACGGCGTGCCGTCGATCGCGACGCCGTCGCGCCGCAGGTAGAACAGGGAGATGACCGCGTCGGTCGCGGCGTCGATCGCGTTGACGAGGTTCGCCTCGGCGGGCACCGGCGCGAGCGGCCCGCGACCGTGAAGGGCGAACAGCCGCGCGACGATCTCGCGCGAGTCGAACACGAGCTCGCCGCCCAGCTCCGCGACGGGGACCTTCCAGATCGGGGACATCGCGCGCAGCGCCGCCTGGCCGGGCTCGGTCGCGGTGTTGACCAGCTCGACCTCGACCCCGAGCTCGGCGGCGACGATCCGGACCCGGCGAACGTATGGTGAGGTCGTCGTGCCGAACAGCTTCATGCCGGCGAGCGTACGCGATACGCTCGCCGCGTGCAGGTCATCCTGATCAGGCACGCGGAGGCCGTCGACGAAAGCCTCGCGTTGCGCGATCCCCATCGACATCTGACGACGCGCGGGCGTGGCCAGGCCATGGCGCTCGGCGATCGCCTGCGCTGGCACGACTGCACGCCGACCCAGATCTGGACCAGCCCGCTCGTCCGGGCGGTCCAGACCGCCGAGCTCGTCCTGGGCCGCTACGAGCTCGAGCTCGCGGCGATGACACCGATCGAGGTCGCGCCGGCGCTCGCCCCGGGCGTCGCGTACGGCGAGCGCACGATCGCCGCGGCGCTCGCCACGCTGCCCCACGCCGCGGTCGTGTTCCTGGTCGGCCACGAGCCGCTGCTGTCGGCGATCGGTGCGTTGCTGCTCCGCGACCCCACGTTCGCCACGCTCGTCAAGGCGCAGGCCGCGCGCATCGTCGACGGCAAGCTCCGCTGGCGGTTCGCGTGGGACAGCGAAGCTCCCGAGAGCTAGCAGGCGCTACAGGCCGAGGAGCGCCCGCAGGCCGAGCGCGCGCTCGAGCCCCAGGATGCCGAACGCGAGCGCGAGATCGAGCAGCGTGACGAGCGCCCCGATCCGCAAGAACCGCAGGAACCCGATGTCGCCGCGCGAGCCCGCCCCCTCGAACACGATGATGTTCGCGACGCTGCCGAACAGCGTGAGGTTGCCGGCGAGCGTGGACGCGACCGCGAGCATGACGAGCGGCACGTTGGACACGACGTTGCTCGCGACGACGACGAACGCGAGGAACGCGAGGTCGCCGACGAGATCGCCGCGTCCGACCGTGGGGCCGACCGCCGCGAACAGGTCGTCGATCAGGCCCGCGCGCGCGACGCCCGCGACGACCACGAACAGCCCGGCGAAGAACACGAGGAGCTGCCAGTCGACGAGCTGGAACGCCTGTTTCGGCGGCTTCTGGGCGACGACCATCAGCACCGCCGCGGCGCACATCGCCGCGCCGCCGAGGGAGGTGCCCGCGAACGCGAGGCCCGCGAACAGGGCGAGGGCGGCGATCGCCTTCCACGCCAGGACCCAGTCGACGGCGGGCTTCGGCGGCGAGCGCTCGGCGAGGGGGCCGACCGGCAGCTCCTTGCGGAACAGCCACGCGATCAGCGTCGCGTTGGCGACCAGGCACGCGGCGCCGACGAGCAGCGTGAACGCCAGGTACTGCCCGAAGCCGATCGTGCCGTGCGCCGCGGCGCCGACGATCATGTTCTGCGGATTGCCGCTGAAGCTGACCACGCCGCCGACGTTGGTCGCGGTGGCGAGCGCGAGCAGGTAGGGCAGGGCCGGCAGGCGAGCCTCGACGACGACCGCGACGACGAGCGGCGTCAGCACGACCGCGACGGTGTCGTTGACGAGCAGCGCCGACAGCGTGCCCGCAACGAACGTCAGGCCGAACAGCAGCGACCGCGCGGACGTGGCGCGCGTCATCACCAAATAGGCCGCGAGCCGGAAGAACTGCGCCTCGTGGAGATAGGCGGCGATCAGGAGGACCCCGAACAGCAGCAGGAGCACGTGCAGATCGATCGCCGCGAGCGCCGCGTCCATCGGCAGGCCACCGACGACGACCATCGCGACCGCGCCGACGAGCGCGCCCGCCGGACGATCCAGCCCGATGAACCGGAGCTGCCGGCTCGCGATCACCAGGTAGGTGACGATGAAGACGACGAGCGAGCCGATCATGGCCAGCGAAGCGTGCCTTGGGAGATCATGTAACCGCGGTGTCACGATCGCATGCCGTGCGACACCGGTGCGAGGTCCGGTCGCGTCCGGCTCAGCACGTGCGAGAGATCGAACCGCCGACCCAGCCGTTGCGTGGTCATGACCCCGAACCGCGCCCGCGTCGCCCTGATCACCGGCTCCATCGTCGTCCATGCCGCCATCGGCATCACCGCCGTCGTCTCCGGGATCTGGGGCGTCGAGCGCCTCGACCCGGGGCGCCGCACGGTCTCGCTCGCGGTCATGGTCCCGCCGCCCCCCGCGCCGTCGGGGTCGCCGCAGGGGGAGGCCACCAAGCTGGTGCCCAAGGTCCCCAAGACGGTGGTCAAGGCGATCGTCCAGCCGGAGGTCAAGATGGAGGCCGTGCCGTCGCAGGCGCTCGCGGCCCTGCCCGGCAACGGGCTCGGCTCCGGGGCCGGCGCGGGGGACAACCCCGATGGCGACGACGACGACACGGGGACGTGCACCGGGCCGGGCTGCGGGCCCAAGACGTCGACGACGCCCGTCGTGGAGAAGCAACCGGAGGTCAAGCTACCGCCACCAGCGCAGGTCGTGATCCCCCCGACGACGCTCAAGGCCCTGCGCGTCGCGGGCGAGACCAACCTGGTGCCGCCCGACGTCGTCAAGACCCAGATGATGCGCGACGACCATACCCGGGTGTCGGCCGGCTTCAAGGTCTGCATCGACGAGGCCGGCGCCATCGCGAGCGTCGGGCAGATCTCCCCGACGGGCTACCCCGGCTACGACGCCACCCTCGCGGCCGGGATCCGGGGCTGGCGCTATCGCCCCTACCTCGTCAACGGCAAGGCCACGCCGGCGTGCGCGGTCGTGACCTTCGTGTACTCGATCAAGTAGACGGGTTAAGGTCCCCCGACCGTGGCGGACCTCGCGATCGAAGTGGCCGAGCTGAAGAAGACGTATCGCACGCCGTTCCGTCGCAAGAAGGTCGAGGCGCTGCGCGGGGTGTCGTTCTCCGTGGCGAAGAACCAGATCTTCGGCTTCGTCGGCCCCAACGGCGCCGGCAAGACCACGACGATCCGCACCCTGATGGGGCTCATTCGCCCGACCAGCGGCACCGCGAAGCTGCTCGGTCACGCGATCCCGAGCCGCCTCGCCCGCACCCGGATCGGGTTCCTCCCCGAGGCGCCGTACTTCTACGACTACCTCACCGTGGGCGAGCTCCTCGATCTCGCGGGTCGGCTGTTCGGTCTCGACGCGACCACCCGCAAGCAGCGCGCCGACCGGCTGATCGAGCGCGTCGGCCTCGACCGGGCGCGCGCGCAGAGCCTCAAGAAGTTCTCCAAGGGCATGCTGCAGCGGGCGGGGCTCGCGCAGGCGCTGATGAACGATCCGGACCTCGTCGTCCTCGACGAGCCGATGAGCGGGCTCGATCCGAGCGGTCGCAAGGAGGTCCGCGACCTCATCCTCGAGCTCCGCGATCAGGGCAAGACCGTGTTCTTCTCGACGCACATCCTCAGCGACGTCGAGGCGATCACCGATCGCGTCGCGATCGTCGCGCGCGGCGTGCTCGTCGGTGAGGGCACGCCGGCCGAGCTGGTGAACCGGCACATCCTCGGGATCGACGTCGTCGTGCGGGTGCCGCGCGAGGCCGACGCCGAGCTCACCGCGGCGCCGGCCGGCATCACGCGGATCCGCCGGCTCGGCGACGAGCTCGGGTGCACGCTCCCCGCCGACACCGACGTCGAGGCGTGGCTCGCGCGCGCGCACGATCAGGGCGCGAAGGTCGTGCAGGTCGTGCCGCGCCACGAGACCCTCGAGGACCTGTTCCTGCGACGCACCTCGGATCCCGCCCCCGGCGAGCCACCGGCGGTCGCGTCGTGATCGGGCGGATCTGGGCGATCGCGCTCAACACGTTCCGCGAGGCGGCGCGCATCCGCGTGCTCTACGGCATCCTCGTGCTCGTCGTCGGCGCCAACCTGCTCGCGCTCGTGCTCGGCGAGATGGCGGTCCACGACGAGTCGCGGGTCGCGCGCGACATCGGGCTGGCCGGCATCTCGCTGTTCGGCTCGCTCACCGCGATCTTCCTCGGCGTGTTCCTGCTCTACACCGAGGTCCAGCGGCGCACGATCCACGCGATCGTGTCCAAGCCGATCGAGCGCTGGGAGTTCGTCGTCGGCAAGTACCTCGGCATGGCGCTCGTGCTGTCGGTCCTCGTCGTGGTGTTCGGCCTCGCCATGGGTGGCATGCTGCTGTGGCAAGGCGGCGGCGTCACGGCGGCGGTCGGCAAGGCGCTGATCCTGTCGTGGTTCGAGGTGCTCGTCGTCGCCGCGCTCGCGATCTTCTTCTCGTCGTTCTCGACGCCGTTCCTGTCCGGCATCTTCGCGCTCGCGCTGTGGGTGATCGGGCGTGTCACCCCCGACATCGAGCGCGCGACCCAGGCCGCCTCGCCGGCGATCTCGGCGGTCACCAAGGTCGTGCTGCGCATCGTCCCCGACCTCCATCTGTTCTCGGTGTCGGGGCGCTCGCTCGACGGCAACGCGGTCAGCGTGCACGGCGACTTCGTGCCGTGGTCGTACGTCGGGCTCGCCAGCCTGCACGGGATCGGCTGGATCGTCTGGCTGCTGGCGTTCGCGGCCGTGCTGTTTCACCGTCGAGACTTCGTGTAACCGGGGAGAAGAGATCATGGCGAGGAAGCAGGACCTGGGTGGGGCGATCATCGAGCTGCTCGCGTCGCCGCGCGTCGAGCTCCGGGCCGCAGCGGCGACGGTGCTCGCGGCGGTCGGCCAGGGCGACGCCGTGCTCGACCAGCTCCCCGACGACGAGTTCGGCGAGCAGGCGCTGCAGCTCGTGCGCGCGAAGCTCGACGCGTGGGCCTCGGAGGGCAGCAAGCTCGCGGGCCAGGTCGAGAAGGCGGCGACCGAGCGCGCGAGCGAGGCCGCCACGACGCTCCACAAGCGGTGGGCGAAGGCGACGAAGGCGACGAAGGCGACGAAGGCCACGAAGGCCGCGAAGCCCGGCGCGCCCGCGATCGCCCCCGATCCGCTGCGCGATCCGGAGGTCGCGCGCGCCGTGGCCGAGCTCGGCGCGCTGCTGCGGCTGATCGGCTACCTCGCGCGGCCGTCGACGCAGACCATGCTGCTCAAGTTCGCGACCGAGGCCGACGAGCCGCGCCCGATCCGGCTCGCCGCGATCGCCGGCCTGCGCCGGATCGTCGCCCAGAGCGAGGCGAAGGGCACCGAGAAGGTCATCAGCGCGCTGATCGAGCACGCCGATGTCGACGAGCCGGCGGTCGCGCAGGCCGCGGTCGACACGCTGCGCGGGGCGCGGATCCCAGAGAACCTCGCCAAGGAGTTCGGCGAGCTCGCCAAGTCCAGGAACGTCGCCGCGCAGAAGCTCGCGATGGAGCGGCTCCCGGCCGGCGGCGGCGCGTCGGCGGTCAAGGCGCTCGTCGAGGCGCTCGGCGGCGGCGATCCGGCGGCGCGGGACGCGGCGGCGCGTGGGCTGGCGAAGGCGCCCGGCGACCGCCGAGACGATCATCCTCGAGCGCGTGATCGCCGAGCTGGTCGCCGACGTGGCGCCGGCCAGGCACGTCGAGCTGCTGTTCGAGCGCGCGAAGCGGCTGCGCAAGGCCGGCAAGGTCGTCGAGGCGTTCGGCTCGCTCAAGCCGCTGCTCCGGTCGCACGCCGATCTCGACGCGGCGATCGCCGACGATCAGCGGTTCCTGCTCGCGGTGCTCGCGCTCGAGGCGGCGGGCGAGGGGATCCTGCGGACCACGCGCAGCGACGATCCGGTGTTCGAGCAGTTCGCCAAGCTCGCGGCGAAGGGCTTCCCGGTCGCCCGGCAGCTCGCCCGCGAGCAGGACGTCTCCGACGAGGCGATCTACGCGCTCGGCTTCCGGCTGCTCGAGTCGGCGGACGGCGCGAACGAGGAGCTCGGCGCCGAGCTGCTCCAGGGCATCATCGAGGAGCGCCCGCGCAGCAAGCTCGCCAAGGCGGCGAAGAACAAGCTCAAGCTCACCGGCCACGCCGACGACTGAGCACGCGTCGAGGAGGCGTCGAGCCTACGGGACGAGCTTGTAGCCGAGGCCGTAGACCGTGAGGATGTGCCGAGGATTCTTCTGATCCTCCTCGAGCTTCCTGCGGAGCTTGACGATGAAGTTGTCGACCGTGCGCGACGTCGGCGACGCCTGCATGCCCCACACCTTCTCGAGCAGCTCGTCGCGCGAGACCGTCTCTTCGCTGCGCTCGCGGAGCAGCTTCAAGACCTCGAGCTCGTAGAACGTGAGCCGCTTGGTCGCGCGGCCCTTCTGCATCGTGTGCTTGCGCGCGTTGATCGTCCACGGCCCGATCGCGAAGCTCTCGTCCGTCGTCGACGACATCCGCTGCTGGCGGCGGAAGATCGCCTTGATCCGCGCGATCAGCTCGGCGACGGAGAACGGCTTGGTGACGTAGTCGTCGGCGCCGACCTCGAGGCCGCGGATCTTGTCGCTCTCCTGCGCCTTGGCGGTCAGGATGATGATCGGCACCGTCTCGTCGCGCTTGCGCAGCGTCTCGCAGACCCGATAGCCGTTGTCGTCGGGCAGCATGAGGTCGAGCAGGACGCAGTCGGGGCCCCACTCCATGGCCGCCATGATCCCCTCGCCGCCGGTGCCGCGCGCCTGGACGTCGAAGCCCTCGAACTCGAGCGCGTCGCGGAGCCCGCGCACGATGTCGGGTTCGTCCTCGATGACGAGGATCTTGCGGCGCTCGGCCTCGGGCGTCTCTGCCACGGCTAGGTAGTATCACTGATCGGCAGCGAGATGCGGAACGTCGATCCCTGGCCAGGCGCGCTCTCCACGGACACGTCGCCGTGGTGGGCGTGGACGATGTGCCGGACCAGGGCGAGGCCGATGCCGGAGCCGCGGATGGGCTTGAGCCGGATCGTCTTGGCCCGGTAGAAACGCTCGAAGATCCGCTCGTGCTCCTCGGGGTCGATGCCCTGGCCCCAGTCGCGGACCGCGAGCACCACCCGATGCTTGGCGGCGGGATCGCGGGTGAGCGTCACCTGGATGCGCTTGCCGTCGGCGGCGTACTTGATCGCGTTGTCGATCAGGTTCAGGACCGCCAGCGTGAACGCGTTGGCATCGAGCGGGGCCGCTGGGAGGTCGGGCTCGATCTCGGCCTCGAGCGTCATCTCGGCGGCGGCGACCCGGCGCTGCGACAGCTCGAGCGCGCGATCGACGACCTCGCCGACGTCGGTCTCGACGAACTCGTACGCCCCCATGCCGCGCTCGATCTTGGCGAAGTCGAGGACGTTGTCGATCAGCCGGCCGAGCCGCAGGCTCTCGCGCCAGATGATCTCGCTGTACTCGTGGGCTTGCTCCGAGCTCTTGGTGCGCCCGGTCGCGAGCAGCTCGCCGAACATGGAGATGATCGACAGCGGCGTCTTGAGCTCGTGCGACACGTTCGAGATGAACTCGCTCTTGAGGTCGTTGAGCCGGCGCTCGCGCCGGATCGCGAGCCCGAGCGCGACGAGCCCGAGCAGGATGATGCCGACGGCGCCGCCGATCAGCAGCGAGTCGATCAGGTGCTTGCGCTCGATCGCGGCCTGGCTGCCGGCGTCCTTCTCGGCGACGCGCAGCACCCAGCCGTCGACGGTCTCGGCGAATGGCACCTCGACGACGAGGCCGCTGGCGTCCTCGAACGGCGCGCCGTAGACGAGGGCGCCGCTCTCGTCGAGCACCTGGTAGATGAAGCGCGGCGAGGTCGACACCGCGAAGAACTGCGGGAACAGCCGCAAGGTGAGGTGCGAGAGGTCGTCCTCGACCACCACGTAGAAGGTCCGATCGCCGGACACCCGCTTCATGAACGAGAACAGGAACGGCTTGAACGCGCCGTTGCGCTCCCACTGGGCGTGGCGATGCCCGCGGACCCCGACCGGCTGGTCGGCGAGCGGGAGATGCGGAACGGCGTGCGCGATGAACCAGTCTCGGAACTCCACGCCGTCCTTCTGCGGGCGGCTCGACACGTTGCCGTTGGGCACCAGCCGGAGCTGATCGTCGAGCACGAACACGCTCACCACGGCCGCGCCCGTCGTCTTGACCAGCTCGCCCAGCTGCTCGGACTTGGGCTCGATGGACACCTCGCGGAGCAGCTTGGAGTCGGCGTCCCCGATCAGCGACTCGATGTTGAGGACCTTCTCGATCGCGAGGTCGTGCATCAGCTCGAGCTCGCGATCCCGGCTCGAGACCTCGCTGGTGTAGCTGTAGCCGTAGTAGGCGAGGGCCACGGCCGCAGCCAACACCGCGAAGATCAAGGCGTTCACGAGCAGGAGCCGCCTCATGGCGCGCCATCTTGCCATCCTCCTGGGCGATTTCACGCCCGCCTGATCGACCACTTGTAAGTACGTACGGTTGCTAGGTCACCAGGACTCGTGTTAATGGCCATATAGCTTTGAGCTTTAATCCGGAGTGTTCGTAGAACCCTCCGTTTTTGGTGCGTTTACTCGTAGTTAGCTCTGACAGAAGAGGCTGGGATGGACACCATCTTTGAAGAAGGCTCCGAGGAGGTGGGTGGAGAAATCGAGGCGTACTGCCCATCACCGCGATGCAAGGCAGACACGACCCACACCATCATCAGCATGTACGAGGACGAAGTCCGACGCGTCCAGTGCGTGGTCTGCGGTGAAGTCCATGCCTATCGGAAGCCCCGGGGCGAGGGTGGCGAAGAGGGCGCCGACGGGAGCGGCAAGAAGGCCAGCGCCAAGCGGCTCAGCTGGGACGAGGCGATGGCGCGAGCCAGCGACACGGATCTCAACAACTGCCGTCCCTACTCGATCCGCGACACCTACGAGGACGGCGACGTCGTGCACCATCCGGTGTTCGACATCGGCTTCGTCGTCGAGCAGCTGCCCGACAACAAGGTCGAGGTGATCTTCTGCGACGGTGGCGCACGGATCCTCGTCCACAACCGCGGCGATCTCGCGTCCCGCATGCCGGACATCTCGGAGATCCCGGCGCCCCGCGAGGCGAAGAAGAAGAAGCGCGCGAAGAAGCCGGACGCCGTCGTCGTGACGCCGCCGGCCCGCTCCAAGCCGCAGGTCGAAGAGGCGGTGCTGCGCGCGCGCGGCGCGGCACACGCACGCGTCGAGGAGGCCTCCAAGACCAGCGACGTCCGGCACCAGAAGCTCAAGGCCGAGGCCGCGAAGGTCAAGAAGCCGGTCAAGGCTGCTCCGGCGCCGGTTGCCGTGGCCAAGCCGGTCGCGGCGCCTGCCAAGGCGGTCGCGAAGCCCGTCCCGCCCGCCAAGGGCGCGAAGCCAGCTCCGGCGAAGCCTGCTCCGGCCGCGAAGGCACCCGCCGCGAAGCCGGCGAAGCCTGAGAAGCCTGCGAAGGCGGCGGCGAAGCCTGCGAAGGCGGCCAAGCCCGCGAAGGCGGCCAAGCCCGCGAAGGCGGCCAAGCCGGCGGCGAAGGCTGCTCCGGCCAAGAAGCCGGCGAAGGCTGCTCCGGCGAAGAAGCCGGCGAAGCCTGCGGCGAAGAAGCCGGCGAAGCCCGCTCCGAAGAAAAAGAAGTAGGCGAAGCCTCGCCGGTCAGGTCACGGGCTGTTGCTTGAACGGCAGCAGCACCGTGAACTCGGTGAACACCTTCGGCTCGCTGTCGACCGAGATCAGGCCGCCGTGCAGCTCGATCAGGCCGCGCGCGATGATGAGGCCGAGCCCGGCCGAGTCGGGACCCGACGAGGTGTGGTGCTTCGCCGGGGTCGCGTCCCGGAACGGATCGAAGATCCGGGCTCGATCCTCGACCGAGATGCCGATGCCGTTGTCGCGCACGCGGAGGCGCGCCCAGCCACCGGGATATCGATCGCGCGGCGCCTCGTCGACGTCGATCACGATCTCCCCCTTG
>JAPLLF010001033.1 GCA_026387715.1 Pseudomonadota bacterium | reverse complement strand
CAGATCGATCACGTCCGGCGTCAGCTCTTCGTGACCTTGCGGGAATGAGTGAGGCCCCACAGCAAGCCGAGCTGACGATCGAGGATCGGAGCGACCGCCGCCTGATCGACACGCCATCCCCACAGCTCGGCGATGTCGAGCACCGCGCGGATCTCGCCTGCGCTGCCGTGCGCCATCACGAAGAACCGGCGCTTGTCCTTGCCGCTCCGCCGGCTCCCCTCGGCTAGGTTGAGCATCAAGCTCGTCCCCGCTCGCTCGAGCTGGTCGACCAGCTCGGCGCTGTGCAGCTTCAGCTGCTCCATGATCGGTAGCAGGTGGCGGACGACGTCCTTGGCATTCTCGTAGGCAACGAACATGGTCATCGGCTTTCTGCGAGGCCCCGGATTCTTCCGGTTCGCCGGCGACGAGCACCACGCTCGTCCCAGGACCCCAAGCACCCGCCCCGGGGGCGGCCGGGCTCTCGCGGCCGACGTGGGCGCTGCGCGTGAACTGTGACGAGCGCAGGCAGGGCGCGGGTGGTCTCCTCACGTTTCCATCTGTGCGGCGGTCGCCCGCACGGCACCGCCGCCGTCGGCGCTCGGCGCAGTTCGCGCGCAAAGCGACCACGAGGACGAGAGCCCGGACGCCGAGGCTGTATTCACGCGGATCGAGATCGACGGGCGCAGCTCGAGTGCGGGCGCAGCCCGCGATCCAGCGACGCTCGGTCGTCCATCGGCCAGCTCCGCCGCGGCTCCGTTTCCGTTTCCGTTTCCGCTGCCGCTGCCGCTGCCGCTGCCGCTGCCGCTGCCGCTTACCGCTGCCGCTGCCCGCTGCCGCTTGCCGCTGCCGCCACCGTTGCAGCTACCGCAGCCCGCGACCGACCGCCATTGCCGCTGCCGCCCACCGTTGCCGCTACCGACACCGTTGCCGCTACCGACGCCGACGCCGCCTAGTACGTGATGTACGGGCCGCCGCCACCGACGATGTCATCGTCGGAGGCATCCTCTTCGTCGTCGATGATCTGCTGCGCGGCGGTCGCAAACACGCCCTGGAGCACGAAGATCTTCACGGCCGAGGCCGGGATCCGCGCGTTCGGCGCGATGCGCCGCAGGATCGAGATCACGTTGCGCTGGATGTCGTCGACCTCGGTCACCGCCGGCCCCGGCTTGATGACCTTGCCGATCCAGCGCTCCTTGTCCTTCTCGTCCCCGATCTCGAGGATCCGCAGGAACTCCTCCGATGACCCGTCGAAATACTTCTTGTCGCCGGCCTTCGAGAGCGCGAGTCCTTCACGGAGCTTGCTGTCGATCTTGGTCGCGAAGAACAGGGAACAGGTCTTATCGAGTTTCATTGATTTGCCGTGGTTCGGGGACAAGGATTCGAACCTTGATGAGCAGCGTCAAAGGCTGCTGTCCTACCATTAGACGATCCCCGAGCGCGCTCCGACTCTAGCCCACGCGGTCCGGGCTGGCTAGCCAGGCCCCTGATTTCGTTGACAGCTTCACGCAACGCACCGAGTGACTTGCACGATCGCGCGCGACCCATTAGGGTGCGTCGCACTTGGCGGGGTAGCTCAGTGGTAGAGCAGGGGTCTCATAAGCCCTTGGTCGGCAGTTCAATCCTGCCTTCCGCCACCAAACGATCGATGCGCACCTGGCGCATGGATCGTCCGTGTTCGCGTTACATCTTGGCGTATGGACTTCACGCTCGACGCCGAGCAGGACCTGATCGTCCAGACCGTGCGCAAGTTCGCCGACCGCGACCTGCGCAGCTGGACCGCCGACGCCGACCGCGCCGGCACCCCACCCGAGCGGCTCATCGCGACCGCGACGGATCTCGGGTTCTTCGATGAGGTCTCGCGCGACGATCCCGCGAGCTACGCCCACCTGACGCGCGCGCTGCGCGGCTTCGAGCTCGGGCGTGGCTGCGCGGGGCTCGCGGCGCTGCTCGAGACCAACGTCGAGCCCGCGCTCGCCGTCGCGACCTGGGGCCAGGCGGCGGCCAAGGACGCGCTGTTCACCTCGCTGTCGACCGGCGGGCTCGCGGCGTTCGCGCACGACAGCCGAGGCCTGCTCACGGTCGTCCCGGCCGCCGGCGACCTGCACGTCAGCGGCAAGCTCGGCCCGGTCCCCGCCCTCGCGATCGCGCGCCACGTGCTCGTCGCCGCCGGCGGCGTCCTGATGCTCGTGCCGACGAGCAAGCTGACCCTCACGCCGATCACGCCCAGCGGCTGGCGCGCGGCCTGCTGGGCGACCGCGCAGCTCGACGGCGTCGTCGTCCCCGCCGATCACGTCGTGTCGTCCGATCCCGCGGCGATCGCGACGCTGCTGGCGTGGGCGCGCGTCTCGCTCGCCGCGCGCGCGGCCGGCGTCGCCACCGCCGCGATGGAGTACGCCCAGGCGTATGCCGCCGAGCGCGTGCAGTTCGGCCAGCCGATCGGCACGTTCGAGTCGTTGATCCGACTGCACGACGACGCGGTCACCGGCGCGATCGCCGCGCGGCTGTGCGCGCTGCACGCCGCGTGGGCGCTCGACGCCCGCCGCGCCGAGGCCCTCGATCTCGCGTCGCGAGCGCGCGTGCTCGCCGGCGACGTCGTCGCGCGCGCGACCATCGACGCCGTGCAGATCTACGGCGGCTACGGCTTCGTCAACGACTATCCCGTCGAGAAGCTCATGCGCGATGCCCGCGCGTTCGAGGCGCTGCACGGCGACGAGCGCCTCGGCCGCGTCCTGACCGAGCGCCGCTTGCAGGAGGCCGTCTGATGGATCTCTTCCACGACAACCCGCTGCTCGCCGGCGTCCGCCAGATGCTCGGCTCGTTCGCGCTGCGCTCGATGCGCCCGATCGCCGCCAGGCACGACCGCGAGGAGTCGATGCCGTGGGCCCTCATGAAGGAGGCGAGCCCCTTCCTGTCGCAGACCGCCGCGCTCGACGGTCGCAAGAAGCTGACCGGCCTCGAGGACGATCCCGATCCGAAGAAGCCCAGGACCGCGGCGCGGATCGCCGTCGTCGGCAGCGAGGAGCTCGGCTACGGCTGCGCCGGCATCGCGCTCGCGCTCGCGGGCTCCGGCCTCGCCGCGTCGCCGGTCGCGCGGATGGGCACGGACGAGCAGCGGGCCGAGTTCAAGAAGCTGATGAGCGGGCTCGACGACCAGGGCCGCGTGAAGGTCGCGGCGATGGCGCTGTCGGAGCCCGCGACCGGCTCGGACATCTCGGGCCTCAAGACGATCGCGATCCCCGACGGCGATCACTACGTGATCCGCGGCAGCAAGCAGTGGATCACCAACGGCCTGTCCGCCGCCGTGTACGTCGTGTGGGCGCAGGCCGATCCGGCCGCGGGGCGCGCGGGCGTGCGCGGGTTCATCGTCGCGCGCGGCACGCCGGGCCTCGTGCCCGGACGCAAGGAGACCAAGCTCGGCATCCGGGCGTCGGAGACCGCCCAGGTCCACTTCGAGGACTGCCGCGTCCACAAGGACATGATGCTCGGGCAGGCGACCAGCGCCGAGGGCGCCGCGACCGGCCTGTCGGACACCAAGAAGATGCTCGACTCGACGCGCCCCGCGGTCGGCTCGCAGGCCGTCGGCATCGCGCGCGCCGCGTACGAGTTCCTGCTCGACCGCGTGCGCGGCGGCTCGCTGCACGGCACGCCGATGGCCAGCCACCAGCACATCATGTTCGAGCTCGCCGAGATGCAGATGGAGATCACCGCGTCGCGCATGCTCGCGCACCGCGCGGCGTGGCTCGCCGACCACCACCAGGACAACGTCGCCGAGGCGTCGATGGCCAAGGCCCACGGCGCGCGCACCGCGCAGCTGGTCACGACCCGCGCGATGGTCCTGCTCGGAGAGGAGGCGCTCGAGCCCGATCACCCCGTCGAGAAGTGGTACCGGGACGCGAAGATCTACGACATCTTCGAAGGCACCGGGCAGATCCAGCGCCGCATCCTCGCGCGGCTGCTCACCGGGCAGAACCCCACCTGACGCCACGGCGACCGGCTAGGATGCACCGACCATGGGCGTCGCACTCGGCATCGATCTCGGCACGACGAACTCCGTCGCCGCCGTCGCGACCCCTACCGGCGTCGAGTTCATCCTCGGCTCGCGCAACGAGCGCGTGCATCCGTCCGTCGTCGCGTTCCCCACGGCGGGCGGCGTCGTCGTCGGCAGCGATGCGAAGAAGTACCGGCTCACCGAGCCCCAGCACGTCATCCACTCGGCCAAGCGGTTCATCGGCCAGAACATCCGCGCGCCGCTCGTCCAGCTCGCGCTGACCGGCGTCCGCTACAAGGTCGAGGAGGGGCCGAACCAGCAGCCGATCGTCACCGTGCGCGATCGCCGCCTGACGATGCCGGAGATCTCGTCGCACGTGCTGCTCCACCTCAAGCGCTGCGCGGAGCGCCAGCTCGGCACCACGGTGAGCGAGGCCGTGATCACCGTGCCGGCGAACTTCACCGACGGCCAGCGCCAGGCGACCAAGGAGGCGGGCCGCCTCGCCGGGCTCGACGTGCTGCGCCTGATCAACGAGCCGACCGCGGCCGCGCTGGCGTACGGCTTCGGGCACCAGCGCGATCAGACGATCGCGGTGTTCGACTTCGGCGGCGGGACGTTCGACATCTCGCTGCTGCGCATCCAGGGCGACGTCTACGAGGTGCTCGCGTCCGACGGCGACTTCTTCCTAGGCGGCGACGATCTCGATCGCGCGCTGACCGACCTGCTCGCGTCCGAGTGCAACCGGATCCTCCGCGTCGATCCGCGGCAGCACCTGCCGCTCATGATGAAGCTGATGATGGGCGCCGAGGCGATCAAGTGTCACCTCAGCGAGAACGACGCGGCGGAGGGCGAGATCGACGGGCTCGATCTCCCCAACGCCAAGGCCGCGCAGCTGCCGTTCCAGATCTCGCGCCGCCAGTTCGACGACATGATCGCCGGCTACGTGCTGCGCACGATGGACGTCACGCGCCAGGCGCTCGCCGCCGCGCAGCTCGCGCCGGGCGACATCGACGAGGTGCTGTGCGTCGGCGGCTCGACGCGCATCCCGCTGGTGCGCCGCCGCATCGCCGAGTTGTTCGGCCGCGAGCCGAACATCGGGATCAACCCCGACGAGGTCGTCGCGCAGGGCGCCGCGATCCAGGCGGGCAGCCTCACCGGCAAGCTCGACGCGGGGACCGGCATGGGCGCCAGCCACGCGATCGCGACCGCCAGCCACTCGCCGCTCGCGCACGACATCTCGTCGAGCGTCCCGGGCGCGCCGCCGCGGGGACGCTCGCCGACCCAGGCGCCGACACCCCCACCGCGGCCGCACCGTCCGACGCAGCCCCAGCTCGCGCGTCCGGTCGCGCGGCCGATCCTGCTCGACGTCAACCCCGCCACGCTCGCGATCCAGACCGCGGGTGGCTACACCGAGAAGCTGCTCGACAAGAACGCGCCGATCCCGATCCAGCAGGCGCGCGTGTTCACGACCGCGCGCGACAACCAGACGCGCGTCGAGATCGACTGCTGTCGCGGCGAGGCCCGGCGCTACACGGAGAACGAGCCGCTCGGCACGCTCGTGCTCGATCGCCTGCCCGCCCGACCGCGCGGCGAGCTCAAGATCGAGGTGTCGTTCCGGGTCGACGCCGACGGCATCCTCCACGTCCAGGCGACCGACGTCGCGTCCGGCACGCGCCAGGAGGCGTACCTCAACGTGCTGGGAGCCCCGGCGCCGGGAGGCGGGACGTGAATCGGCTCGAGGTCATGTTCTGGGCGCGGCGGATCTGCGCGGCACGGACCGCGGAGCCGCACGTCGTGCTCGAGATCGCCCCGGACGCGTCGGGGGAGGTCGCGCAGGCGGCCTTCCACGCGATCGCGCGCGACGCGCACCCCGACCTGCATCGCACCACGAGCACGCCCGACGAGCTCGAGCTCGTGACGACCGCGTTCTCGATCGTCGCGGCGAGCTACCACCAGTTCCGCACGCAGCGCACGGCGACCACGCGCATGTCGACGATGTCGACCCTGCCGGCCGGGCGCGCGAGCCACGCGACGGTGGTGCCCCCGATGACGGCGGTGATGGGCGTGCTGTTGCCCGAGAAGTCCACCGCGCCCGCCGGGCCGCCGATGGAGCCACGGGCGCTCGTCCACTATCGCAAGGCCGAACAGGCGCTGCGGCGCGGCGACCTGACGGCGGCCGTGTTGCACCTCAAGATGGCGCTCGGCGCCGATCCGCAATCGGCGTTCCTTCGCCAGGCGATGAAGGAGGTCGAGGCGACGGTGAGCGGCGCGAAGAAGCCGTAGCATTGCTTTCGGCGCAAACCCGGACTACGAACGTCGGACCCATGGCGTCGCGCTCGATGATCTCATCAGCCACCACAGGAACCGCAATCACGGGCTCGGGCGTCTGGCACCCGGCGCACGTCCTCACGAACGCCGAGCTGTGCGACGCGTTCAACGAGTTCATCCGGCGCGAGATCGCCCGGACGGGCCGCACCGATCTCAAGGAATCCACGCCCGAGTTCATCGAGAAGGCGTCGGGGATCAAGGCGCGCTACGTCGAGGACAAGTCGGGCCTGCTCGATCCCGAGCGGATGTGCCCCAACATCCCGGATCGTCCCGAGGAGCAGCTCTCGGTGCAGGCCGAGTACGCGGTCAACGCCGCGAAGATCGCGCTCGCGCAGGCGGGCCGCACCGGCGAGGACGTCGATCTCGTCGTGCTCGGGGCTTCGAACCTCCAGCGGCTCTACCCCGCCCTCGCGATCGAGGTCCAGGACGCGATCGGCGCGCGCGGCTACGGCTTCGACATCTCGCTCGGCTGCTCGGCCGCGACCGGCGCCGCGATCATGGCGAGCCAGGCGCTGCGCGTGGGTCAGGCGACCTGCGCCCTCGTCGTCGTGCCGGAGCTCACGACCGGCCACATGAACTGGCGCGAGCGCGACAGCCACTTCATCTTCGGCGACGCCTCGGTCGCGCTCGTCATCGAGCGGACCGAGCGCGCGCACCCCGGCAGCTGGGAGATCCTGTCGACGCAGATGCTGTCGAAGTGGTCCAACAACATCCGCAACAACCAGGGCTACCTGACGCGATGCGATCCGACGACGGAGCACGACGTCGACAAGCTGTTCCATCAGCGCGGCCGCAGCGTGTTCAAGGACGTCGTGCCGATGGCGGCCAAGTTCATCAGCGACCACGTCGCGGCGTACGGCCTGCAGCCGTCGCAGGTGAGCCGCTACTGGCTCCACCAGGCGAACCAGAGCATGAACGAGCTGATCGCCAAGCGCGTCCTCGGCCGCGAGGCCACGCGCGAGGAGGCCCCGCTGATCCTCGACGAGTACGGCAACACCGCCTCCGCCGGCTCGCTGATCGCGTTCGCCAAGCACCAGGAAGATCTCGCCACGAACGCGTATGGCGTGATGGCGTCGTTCGGCGCTGGCTACTCGCTCGGCTCGCTCCTGCTTCGCCGCACCTGACCGTGGCAAACGGGATACGTGGGCAACGGTTTTCACCGGCCGTAGAGTCCTAGCGGAGATGATCGCGCGCGGCCAGATCGCCCTCGTCGCATCGCTCGCGATGCACGCGGTGGCGGTCGTGGCGATCGCGGCGCGCCCCCTCGTCCCCGACCCGATCCCGCGTGCGGCGACGACGGTCGACCTCGTGGTCCCCGCGCCCGCCGACGAGCCCATCGTCGAGGTCGCGCTCGTCGACACGAGCGCCCTCGCGCCGATGCCCCCGCCGCCGGCCTCGGCGGTGCCGCGCGGGCGCGACGGCTCGCTCGAGGGGGCCCCTCGAAGGCCGAGCATGCCTGCGCCGATCGACCGTGCGGCGATCGCGACGGCGGGCG
>JAPLLF010000093.1 GCA_026387715.1 Pseudomonadota bacterium | reverse complement strand
CAGTCGGTGTACTTGCACTTCACGCACGGGTCAGCAACGACATATGCCATGGGTGGATCTAGCCATAACTCGACGGGCGCCGGAAGGTACCGCGGTATAGATTCGCGGCGTGCCTCGATCGATCGCCCTGCTTCTTCTCGTCGCGGCCTGCCAGACGTCGGACGGCGCCGATGGTAACCGGGTCGCCAAGGGGGGACCGGTGACCCCCGATTACGCTGCGGACGTCGCGACGATGTGCGACGCCATGACGCTGTCCGGCGCCGACAAGGATCCGGGTGGGCGGGTCGTGATCGTCGCCAACTACCTCGCGGCGCACCTCAGGACGCCGGAGTCGCGGACGTTCATGATCTCGCTGCAGTCCAAGAACGATGCCGCCAAGGCCCAGGCGTTCGACGACGAGGCGCACCGGGTCGGGCTCGCGCACTGCGCGGTGTCCGAGCTGTGGCGCCACCCTGCGAAGAAGTAGGTTTGTTGTGGCGGTCGTCGGGCTCGTGCCACCATGCCGCGCATGAAGCGCAGCGCGATCGCGACGCTCGTCTGCGGTGGCTCGCTGATCGGCTGTAACGCGGTGCTCGGGCTGCACGAGACCCACCAGCAGGACGCGTTCACCGGCGACGTCAACGATCCGGGGATCGACGCGTCGCCATACTTCGTGGGCCGGCTGACGGTGTTCCACGCCGACACCAACCCCGATGGCACGCCGAAGATCGACGTCGCCTCGCCACCGGCGGTCGCGCCGGTCGTCAAGATCGGGATGATGACCGATCGCGCGCTCGTCGATGCGCCCTACGCCGACGGCGACGTGTCGGTGCCGAACGACTACGGTGGGCGGGCGTGGCGGCTCGTCACCACCTACGACACGATCCGCGGCCCCGCCGTGCACGAGTACCAGTGGGCGACGTCGGCGTTCCACATCACGGCACCCACCGAGTGGGGCCACCCGACACCCGCGCCGGTGCCCGGCGCGAACGCGGGCTACGCGATCACGCCGACCGGCGTGGGGCACGCGCTCGCGCTCACCGAGCTGTTCACCTCGGGCGTCTGGGCCGACGTGCGCAAGGCGTCGACCGGGGCGAGCTTCACGTTCACTTGGCCAACGTTGAACGGGGCGGCGAGCACGGGCGAGCCGCTCGTCGGGCGGTTCGGCGTGCCGGAGAAGGCGAAGAACGACTGGCAGTGGCTCGTCGAGCGCAGCTACAACGGGACCGAGCGCTGCCTGGCGACGATCGGCGCGGCGTTTCAGCGCGAGGATCTCGGCGTGGTCCCGACGGCGACGGCGCCCGCGTGGCACGCGATCCCGCGCGACTGGCCCGCCGTGACGTACGCGGGACACGAGGTGCCAGCGCTGCGGCTCGGCATGGTCCCACCCGGGACCATCACGCAGCTGTCGATGCATGGCTACGTGCCCAGGGACGGCGTGCCGGGGTTCGTGCGCCAGCGCCACGTGGGCGCCCCGGTGGATCCCGGGAATCCGCCGTTCGACGTGCCCAACGATCGCCCCGTGATGGTGCCGCTGCTCGAGTGCGTGACGCCGCGGGCGCAGCCGTACCCGGTCGTCGATCAGCCCGAGCTCGCCACCTCGATGTCGGTCGCGAACTACCTGCAGCAGACCTCGAACCGGACGCTGATGGGCAGCCCCGTCGTGTCGTCGCTGCAGGCGATCTCGAACACGCAGACCGTCGTGCTGGCGGCGCCGATCGCGCGGGCGGTGTTCTTCGACGATCAGGCGCTGTCGTCGGTCGGCCCCGACTTCTCCGTCGCGGTCGCGATCGGCACGCCACGCTTCATCGATCTGCACTGGGATCGCGAGTCGTCGACGCCCCCGATCACCACGCCCGACGAGTGGGAGGTGACGCTCTACAAGGTCGCGGCGAACGACCTGCGCCCGGTTCGCGTCTATCACGTCCACGATTCGGCGGTGAAGATCGACACCGCGGTGTTCGCGGACGCGCAGGGCGCGACCAGCTTCGTGTTCAAGATCGCGTCGCACGTCGGGGTGCCCGGCGCGAAGGATGGCGACTTCTCCAGGGTCACGTATCCCTACGCGGCCGCGACCGCGTGGACGTACGGCTTCACGACGACGCCGTAGCTGTCACGCTGTCCACGTTGTCCGATGCTCGGACGGCTCCGTCCGTCCAGCGGACGAATCGCGTCGAGCCGCACGTGGATCCGCGAGGTTGCGCGTGGCACGCATCGTGGATTCAGGTCGGCGCATGTCAGACGACAAGAAGAATCGATCCATCGCCGAAGCCATTCGCGCGATCCACAAGCAGTTCGGCAGCGGCTCGATCATGCGGCTCGACGGCAGCCTGGTCGCGGCGGTCGAGGTCGTGCCCACCGGCTCGGTCGCGCTCGACGTCGCGCTCGGGACCGGCGGGCTCCCGCGCGGGCGCATCGTCGAGATCTACGGTCCGGAGTCGTCGGGCAAGACGACGCTCACGCTCCACGCGATCGCGGAGGCACAGAAGGCCGGGGGCGTGTGCGCGTTCATCGACGCCGAGCACGCGCTCGACACCGCGTACGCGCGCCGCCTGGGCGTCGATCTCGAGGACCTGCTGGTCTCGCAGCCCGACTGCGGCGAGCAGGCGCTCGAGATCTGCGACACGCTCGTGCGGACCGGCGCGATCGACCTGATCGTCGTCGACTCGGTGGCCGCGCTCACGCCGCGCGCCGAGATCGAGGGCGACATGGGCGACGCGCACATGGGCCTGCAGGCGCGCCTGATGAGCCAGGCGCTCCGCAAGCTCACCGCGGTGATCTCCAAGACGCGCACCGTCGTCGTGTTCATCAACCAGCTGCGTCAGAAGATCGGCGTCGTCTACGGCAACCCCGAGACCACGACCGGCGGCAACGCGCTGAAGTTCTACTGCTCGGTGCGGCTCGACATCCGGCGCAAGAAGGCGCTCAAGCGCGGCGACGAGACGATCGGCAGCGAGGTGAAGGTCAAGGTCGTCAAGAACAAGCTCGCGCCGCCGTTCCGCGAGGCCGACTTCGAGATCCTCTCAGCCTGTGCGTCGTATCAGTCTGGAATTGCAGCAATAAGTTGGATGTAACGGGAGCGCTTTGGTTGCCGTTTGCCACGGCTAGGCTGAGCGGTGTGTCGAGGACATCGATCGCGTCGTTGCCGAACTCGGGCGCGAGGTGGCTGTACTTTTCGGTCTCCTTCACCGACGCATGTCCCAACCAGCGCTGGATCAGCCGGATCGGCACGCCACGCATGACGAGGTGACTCGCATAGGTGTGTCGGAGCGTGTGCCAACCGACGTCCGCAAGCCCTGCAGCCGTTGCCGCGAAGACAATCCCGTGGTGGCTCCCTTTCTCTGACCGGGCGCGGTCGCGCGTTTCAACCCGCCGCTTCAGGAGCGCCGGCCAGACCCAGTCTGACGCGGAGCAGGTGTCAGACCCGACCGAGCGCAACGCCGCGATGGCATCCGCTGTGAGCGGAACCGTGCGCTCTCGATTTCCTTT
>JAPLLF010000022.1 GCA_026387715.1 Pseudomonadota bacterium | reverse complement strand
TTGTGCTCGAAGCAGTATCCGCCGCGCCGGTCGTGGACGAGCTTCTGCACGATCGCCGCGGGCGCGAGGTCGACGCGCCGGCCGAGGAGCACGTCGATGTTCTCGAACGGGATGGCGCCGACGTGGGCGTGCACGATGGCGTACAGCGTCGCGCGGGTGGGCGCGCGCTCGCCGGCGTAGCCGATGCGCGCGAAGTACGCGTCGAGGTCGAGCGAGGTCGGGGCGGTCATCGCGTGGCGGTCACGATCCACGTGGCCGAGGGCATGAGCACCACGTCGCCGTCCAGGTACCGCGCGAGCGCCTCGCGCACCGCCGCGGTCGCGAGCTCGCGGAACTGCGGCTGGTCGCGGAGCAGCCGGCTGAGGGGACCGACCTGGAGGGCCAGCTCGAGGGACGCCGCCAGATCGTTGCCGCCCACGCGGACGTCGTGCGGGCGGAGATCGACGTGGTGGAAGCCGGCGGCCTCGAGGATGCCGGTCACGTAGGTCGGATCGGCGAACGCGAACGCCCCCGGAGCGCGCGGATCGCTGGGGGCCGGTGGCGCCGGCACGCCGGCGGCGACGGCCGCGGCGAGCGCGACGGTCATGACCGGGTTCTCCGCGGCCGGGCGCCAGCACATGAAGGCGAGCCGACCTCCAGGGCGGAGCGCGTGACCGAGGTTCGTGAACGCGGCGACCGGGTCGGCGACGAACATCACCCCGAACCGCGAGAAGATCGCGTCGTGCGTGCCGACCCCGAAGTCGTAGGTCTGCGCGTCGGCCTCGACGAACGTCAGCTCCGGCGCACGCGCGCGTGCGGCCGCGAGCAGGGGACGCGATATGTCGACGCCGATCACGGTGCGGCCGCGGCCGACGCGCGCGGCGATCTGCATGGTCGTCTGGCCGCCGCCGCAGCCGATGTCGGCGACGCGCTCGCCAGGGACGAGCGCGAGGGCGTCGAGGGCCGCGAGGCCGAGCGGCGCGAGCTGGGTGTCGAGGTGAGGTTGCATCGCGGCCCACCGGTCACCGGCGGCGCTACTCCAGAACGTGATCTGCTCGTCGTTGGTGGTCATCGCCATGTGCCGGCAGGCTACGCCGGATCCGCTCGGCCTCGGGGTGTCGAGCGCACGGGGCAGGAACTACAAGGCTGGACGTCAGGTTCGTAGAGTCGGAGCGATCTCGTGGCGTTACACGATGAGTGCTGGTTTGGGCTCGACATATGATCGGATCCAGGCCACAAAGCTCCTCGAAATGGTCGGGCTCGTTGGGTCGCTCTGTGTTGACCCTCCGATCACTTCATCTCTGTTTGCTAGGAGCTACGACGATGTCTGAAGGTACGATCAAGCGTCTCACTGACAAGGGTTTCGGTTTCATCGAGAACGGTTCGGGAACCGACCTGTTCTTCCACATGTCCGCCGTCGAAGGCGTGCGCTACGAGGAACTTCGTGAGGGGCAGAAGGTCTCCTACAACGAGGGTCGCGGCCCGAAGGGTCCCCGCGCCGAGAACGTTCGCGTTCTCTAATCGTTCGGTAACCTGAAACGCGATCGAGCCGGCATTCGTGCCGGCTCGTTTGTTTTTCGGGGGTTTTCGTTTCGACGTCGAACGGTCGACGTCGAAACGAAAGCTCACCCTTCGCAGCCGATCGGGCTTCGCAGCCGGTTGGGTTCGCGCTGGTTCAGTAGACCAGGAACGTACACGAGCCGATGAACAGGTCGCTGATCGCACCCGCGAGCTGCGTGGTGCCGGCGTAGTAGATCGCGCCGATCGACGTGTCGCCGGCGCCGTACTCGACGACGGTGAGGGCGGTGCCGGTCGATGCGTGGGTGAACGACACGACGTTGACCTGGTTGTCGTCGACGCGCGACAGGCCGTCGGCCACCGAGGTCACGTCGGCGTAGGTGCGCCGGAAGGCGGCGAGGGCCTGCGTGGTCTCCAGGGCGGTGAGCTCCGCGGCCGCCCGCACCACGCGGGTCGCGGTCTGGGTGAACGCGGGATCCGCGCGCATCGCGGTCCAGTCCTCGGGCAGCAGGCACGTCGCCGCGGCGGTCGTGCAGTGCTCGAGATCGCCGTCGTGGATGTTGGTAACCATCGCGCTGGTCTCCTGATCGAACACCGCGCCGTACGAGTTGTCGCCGGCGCCGTACTCGAACGCGACGAACGTGCGTCGCGCCGCCGGCTCGACGATCCACGAGATGTTCATCTCCTGCTGATCGACGCGCCCGAGGGCCTCCTCGGCGGTCGTCACGTCGGTGTGCGACGACTGCTGCACCGCGCGCACGAGCCGGTCGCGGTCGACCGCGGTGAGCTGGGGCAGCGTCGCCGGCGTGATCGTGTTGGTGTTGGTGATCTGGAGCCCGGCGGTCGTCGCGATGTCGCCGTAGGTCTGCCCGAACACGCAGCTGGTGGTGGGCGCCGAGCAGCCTGCACCCGTGCAGCCGACGGTCAGCGAGAACTTGCCGCGCGTCGTCGACGCGAAGCCCTTCACGAGCACGCGGTAGCGACCGGCCTCGAGCGTGCGCTTGATCTGCGAGTACACGCTGGTGCCGTAGTCGTCGTTGCGCGCCACGTACGCGCCCCAGCCGGTCGGCGACTCCTTGTAGAGGTAGAGCACGGTGTCGGTCTTGCGCTGCCCGAGCACCGCGTAGCTCGTGGTCATCTCGACGGCCGCGGCCGCCGACAGCTCGAACGTCCACGCGTGGAAGTGTTCGGCGGTGGTCAGCTCGGAGGTCGCGGGGGTCTGGAACGCGATGTCACCGTGCTCGGTGGGCTTGCGCAGGGTGTCCGCCTTGCCATCGGGCGGGAGCTCGTCCTCTTCACCCTTGGCGTCGTCGGTGGCGCACCCGATCAGGGAGATGGGGGCCAGCAGGGCGAGCGAGGCGAGCAGGGCAGTCGGGAGCTTCCGCATGGGAGGTCCTGGAGCAAGTTACGCACCGCGGCGTGGTCGTCGCCGACCCCCCTGATTTCGCCTGGATCGCGGTCGATCTACCGGCCAGTCGAGTCGCCAGGCAACGTCTCCGGTCATCGGTCTCGACGTATAGTCATCCCATGGGTCGGCTCGAAGACATCGCCGAGCGCAACCTCAACCCGAAGCACCAACGCGAGCGCAGCATCGTCGGCATCACGCTGGGGTTGTTCGTGCTGCTCATCCTGGGGCTCATGGTGTTCACCAACCTCGGCGCGCGCCCGACCGATCCCCCTCGGCCCCCCCACGTCGACGGCGTCCTCCTCCGCTCCCACAAGTGACTGTCAGCCGTCGGGTGCATGCTCCGGCGATGCAGGACGTTGCACCCCCCGCCGAAGACGACGAAGAAGACATCTCCGATCCGCGCCTGTGGAAGAAGGACGGCTGGATCGTGCGCGTGATCAAGAACGAGGACGACGAGGGCTGGGCGGTCGAGATGACGCGCAAGGGCGACGCCGAGCCCGCGCTCGTGACGCCGTGGACGATGGGCCGCGACAAGAAGAACCCCAAGCCGCTCGATCACGGCGCGTTCGCGACGCTGGTCAAGACCACCAACGACGTCCTCGCCCGCCACCAGCACGCGCTGCGCGCCAAGCTCCACCGCTCGTTCTCCTACGCGACGGACGAGGGCCAGCGGATCCGGATCGATCTCGACATCGCGCAGGACGACGACGATCCGCACGCGATCCTCGCGGCGTTCGACGAGCGCACCGACGAGCTGATCCGCACCGGCCGCACGATGCCGAACTTCAAGCTCACCGCGACCACGGCCGCGCGCTTCGTGCGCACCGGCGAGGCCTGATCGGATCAGCGCGCGCCCAGCGGCACGCGCTCGCCGCGGTGGGTCTGGACCCGGATCCCCGACGCGACGAGCAGCTCGGTCGGGAGATCCGAGCCGATCAACACGAACACGGTGTCGATCGCGAGCTGCTCGACGCCGCCCGCGGTGGCGACCGCCGCGGCACCGTCGGTGATGCGCTCGACCTGCGCGCCGCGGAGCACCCGCAGGCCCGCGGCCTCGGCGATCCGGAGCCGATCCTGGAGCGCGGGCTTGGCGCGATCGAACGCCTCGCCACGGTGGCACAGCGTCACCTGCGTGTCGGGGCGCTCGGCCAGCGCGAGCGCGGCCTCGAGCGCGACGTCGCCGCCGCCGACGACCAGGCAGCGCTCGCCGTCGTGCTCCGTCGGATCGTCGATGTTGTGGCGCACGTGCGCGAGGTCCTCGCCGGTGACGCCGAGGTGTCGGGGACGACCGCGCCGGCCGGTCGCGAGCAGGACGCGCCGCGCGACGATCGGGCCCGTCGAGGTCGCGACCACGAGGTCGTCGCCCGCGCGCGTGATCGCCTCGAGCGAGACGCCGAACTCCGGCGTGATCTCGCCGCGCCCGAGCACGTCGTTCCACAGCTCGATCAGCGCGGCCTTGGTGGTCCGCCGGAGGTGGACGCGGCCGTAGAGCGGCAGCTCCGCCGGCGTCGTCATCACGACCTTGCCGCGGGGGTACGATCGCACCGCGCCGCCGACCGAGGGCTCCTTCTCGATCAGCCGGAACCGCAGGTTGCGCTCGCGCGCGGTGAGCGCGGCCGCGATCCCGGCCGGGCCGGCACCGACGATCACCAGCGGCAGGGTGTCGGCGCCGCTCGGGCTGCCCTTCAAGCTGTCGGCGATCGCGCCGACCGCCTTCACGCCCTGGCGGACCGCCGTGGCGATCAGCCCCATGCCGCCGAGCTCGCCCGCGATGTAGACGCCCGGCTGGCTCGACTCGAAGTGCGGATCGAGATCGGGCAGATCGACGCCGCGCCGCGCGCTGCCGAACACCAGCGTGATCGCGTCGACCGGGCAGGCGGTGAGGCACTCGCCGTGGCCGATGCAGCCCGACGCCTGCGCGAGGTGCGCGCGTCCCTTCACGATCACGAGCGCGCGATCCTCGGGGCAGGCGCGCACGCAGGCGCCCGAGCCGATGCACACGTCGGCGTCGATCACCGGGTGCAGGGTCGGCGGCCCCTCGACGTTGCCGTGGAAGCGCAGGAGCTCGGCCGCCCGGCGTTCGCGGCCGTGCTGGCGCACGGCCACGACCACCATCCACACGACCGCGATCACCGCGACGATTCCGTGGACGAGAAGGATCGTCTGCATGCGGTCAGGACTATAACGTCCGCGGTCGACGCGTCGAGTGGCGCGCGGCGTGCTTGCGAGTCGTCCTGATCGATCGACGCTGTCCGTCGAGTGCTCGAATGCCCGTAAAATCTGCCAAACCCGGTCGGGAACGCGCCGTTTCTGCGTCGTCGTCCAGCTCGTGGCCGCTGCTGCTCGCCATGATCGTGACGACGGCGGCGTTCGTTGTGCTGATTTCGTACAGCTGGGACTACTACGCCCTACCGTGGGAGGCGCGGTTCGACGCGCCCCATCACCGCGAGCTGCGGCCGTCCGGATCGATCGGTCACCTCTACGGGAACATCGGGATCGTTCTGATCCTGGGCAACTTGCTGTACCTGGTGCGCCGTCGCCTGGTGAACATCTCCTGGCTCGGGTCGATGCGTGGATGGATGGACTGGCACGTCGTCTCCGGCATCGTCGGGCCGAGCTTCGTGCTGGTGCACTCGGCGTTCACGTTGCGTACCTGGCCGGCGATCGTGTCGGCGGCGTCGCTGGCGGTCGTCGTCGTGACCGGGATCTTCGGCCGCTACCTCTACCGGCTGGTGCCGCGGGTCGGCAGCGGGCGCCAGCAGAGCGAGGAGCTCGCCGCGGACGTCGACCGCTCGGTCATGGCGCTGCGCAAGCTCGGGCCCGGCGCGATCGAGGCCGGCGATCGGGTCGAGCTCGACGTCGCCTCGGCGATCGGCCGGGTCGGCAACCACACCACCGGGTTCGGCGCGATCCTCGGCGCCCTCGGGGTGCTCTGGCGGCTGCGTCGGCTCCGCGCGAACGCACGCGACGTCGCGCTCGCGGCCGGCGCGACCCGCGCGCACGCGATCGCGATCGGGCGCGCG
>JAPLLF010001188.1 GCA_026387715.1 Pseudomonadota bacterium | reverse complement strand
CGATCCACTCGGCGCGGGCGTTCGTCGGCTTCAAGTCGGCGATGAGCGAAGGCGTCGATCTCGACACCTCGCTCGAGCTGTTGACCAACCTCAACGACGAGAACCTGACGACGACCAACGAGGACGGCTCGGTGATCGATGGCGGCGCCCTCAAGGACACGCGCATCAACGCTCACCTGGCGATCAACGCCAAGATCGGCAAGAACCTCGCGTTCCAGGCCGCCTTCGACGTGAAGTTCGACAACCGGCCGTCGGCCCTCTCGATCAAGGGCCTGGCGATGGGCTTCGTCCCCGAGGCGTCGACCATCGACACCATCATGAAGGCGACGCTGATCTACAGCTTCTTCTAGGAGAAGGTCAGCAGGTCACGAGCGCTTGCGACCGTGACCGTTCGCGACCGCGGTGGTCCCGGTCGGCGTGGTCTCGACCGCGCCAGCGAGCTCCTCGAGCAGCGCGCGCAGCGACTTCATCTTCTTGCCGCCGAGCTGGCTGGCCCAGCGGGCCTCGGCGGCAGCGCTCACGCGCTTCACCGCGGCGGCCCAGACCTTGCCCTTGGGGCCGAGCCGCACGCGCTTGATCACGCCGTGCTCGGGATCCTGGAAGCGCTCGACCATGCGGAGCTGCTCGAGCTCGTCGATCAGGTCGCCGACGGTCTGCTTGGGCAGCGCGAGCGAGGTCACGAGGTCCGAAAGACGGACACCACTATCGTTGGTGGGGATCGTGAGCGAAGTCAGCAGCTGGACGTGGGCCGCCCGGAGGGCCGGGAACCCGAGACGCTCGAGTCGGCTCGACAGCTGGGCCTGGAGGTCCTGCTGAGGAACATGGAGCAGAGCTCTTAGATCTCGAGTCGTCTTGGCCATTGGTCACGAGCGCGAGCTTCGTAAGGGAGTCGCGTCATACCAAAGCCCGTTGGCGATGGGAACGCGTGAGGGAAATTGATTCGATGATTTCCTCTCGCTCCGGACGCCCGACGACGAGTCGGATGCGCGGCTACATTGTCACGGCTGCGAATCGTCCGCCGCTGACGACGGCGCGGTCGATTCGGCCGGCACGGCTGGCTCCACGGCCGGAGTCGTGCTCGTGGGCGCGGCCTTCGACGGCTCCTGCTTGTCCTGCTTGTCCTGCTTGTGCTTCTTGTCCTTCTTCGCCTTCCTCGCCTCCTCCTTCTCCTTGAGCTCGGCCGCATCGAACGCGTAGACGTCGACGATCCCGATCTCCAGCGCGCCGCGATCGAGCGGCGGCTGGCCGCGGCGCAGCGCGCGCGCCAGGCGACGGCCGCCGCGCGCGAGGTCGTCGAACCAGGTGTAGATCACCGGGATCGCGACGAGCGTGAGGAGCAGCGACATCAGCTGACCGCCGACCACGATCGACGCCATCGACTTCGAGAAGCCCGAGCCGATGCCGTGGCTCGTGACGAGCGGCAGCATGCCCGCGACGAACGCGAACGTCGTCATCAGGATCGGGCGCAGCCGATCGCGGCTCGCGGCGAGCACCGCCTTGTTGCGCGGCAGCCCCTGCCGGCGGAGCCCGTTGGTGTGGTCGACCTGGAGGATCGCGTTCTTCTTCACCATGCCGAACAGCACGAGCAGGCCGAGCATCGAGAAGATGTTGAGCGTGCCGCCCGTGATCCACAGCGACAGCATCGCGTAGGGCAACGTCAGCGGGAGCGCGAGCATGTGCGCCCGGCCGGCATCGTCTACGAACGGGAAGTCGCACAGCATCTCGTGCCAGAGGGCCAGCGCCGCGATGGTTTCCTCGCGCGTCGGCGATGCTGAG
>JAPLLF010000144.1 GCA_026387715.1 Pseudomonadota bacterium | reverse complement strand
CCGCGATGTCAGGACGGTTGCCGGTCTGTTGTCAGGAACGCTGCCGGTCTGCTGTCAGGAAGGAACCCGGTCTGTCGCCAATGCTGCCGGTCCGGAATGTCAGGAAGGTGCCCGGTCGTTACCACTTGTTCTCGGGCTCGGACTCGGACTCGGACTCGGATTCGGACTCGGGCTCGGCTTCGGATGCGGGCTCGGACTCGGACTCGGACTCGGCTTCGCCTTCGGACTCGGACTCGGCTTCGGACTCGGCTTCGGACTCGGCTTCGGCGTCGCCTTCGGACTCGGCTTCGCCTTCGGACTCGGCTTCGCCTTCGCCTTCGGCTTCGCCTTCAGACATAGACTCGGACAGGCTGAGCTCGAAACGCGGAGCGTTTCGAGCTCAGCCTGAGCGCAGATAGCGTGCGATCTGCCAGCCGTAGACGTCGAGCCCGTCGCGCGAGAGGTTCGGCAGCAGGTCGCCGAACGCGTTGCCCTCGATCACGCGGTGCGCGCGCAGGCCGACCTCGAACATCAGGTCGACGCCGACGTGGAAGGCCCCGCTCGCGCGCTGGACCGCCACGCACGACGCCATCGCGGCCTCCCACGCCGCCGGGTCGACGCGGGCGCGCAGCGCGTCGACGTCGCCGCGCAGGCCGCCGAGGTGGAGGTTCGTGATCGGGTGCGGCGACGTGCGCACCACGACGAACGCCGCGACCCCGTCGATCGTCAGGACGCGGAGATCGAAGTAGCGCGCGTCGGCTTCGCCGGCCTCGCCGGGGATCATCGCCTTGGGGATCGTGCGCTCGACGATCGCGCCCTCGCCGAGGATGAACCGCAGCGTGCGGTCGATCCGCCGGCGATCCGAGGTCCGCTGCAGCCGGCGCGTGTTGTAGCGCGCGGTGCCGGTGTCCTCGACGGTGGTCACGACATGCTCGTCGCGCGGTCGGTGGACGAACACCGCGACGCAGCTCGCCGAGCTGCCCGACGTGAGCTTGACGAACACGCTCGTCCAGCCCTGCGCCTCCATGCGCGCGCGCAGGTCGTCCGGATCTCGGACCGGACCCCCGGGCAGCTCGTCGGGCACCGGGATGCCGAGGGCGGTCCACGCCGCCGACGTGGCGCGCTTGTCGAACAGCGGGCGGATCGCCGCGGGCGTCTGCGGGACGGCGAGATCCGGCCGCGCGGCGAGCGCGCCCTCGAGCTCGCCGAGCACCGCGACGAACCCGAGGTGGAGCTGGCGCGGGTGGATGATCCGGCCGACCTCGACGGGGATGCGCGCGAGCTGCGCGGCGCTGATCGCCGGGGCGCCCTCGGCGCGCGCGGCGGCCTCGCCGCGGCGGAGCAGCGCGCGCTCGACCTCGTCGCTCTCACCAAACGAGTCGATCCGGACGATCGCGTCGGGCGCGATCGCCTCGATCGCGCGCGCGGCGCCGCCGGGCGCGGCGAGCGCCTCCCACGCGATCACGTCCGCGAGGCAGCTGCCTTGCTTCGTCAGCGCGCTCTCGAACAGCGTGACTCGCCGGTGGCCCGGGTTGCCGATCACGACCCAGGGGCGCGCCGCGGAGGCCACGCTACTCGCCGACCGAGACGCTGCGATACTCCGGGTCGTCATCGTCCTTCTGATCGCCGAGGCCGGTGACCTTCTTGCACAGCCCCTTGAGCAGCTTGGTCCCCGCCGAGGACAGGTAGTTCTCGCTGACGTCGATCTCGTCGAGGTGCGCGAACGCGTCCTTGTGCGCCGCGAGCGCCGCGGCGCCCTCGTCGGTCATGATGCCGTCGGACAGATCGAGGCGTGAGATGCCGGCGAGGATCTTCGCCTTCGGCAGCGCGCGACAGATGTCGTCGGTGAACTGGGCGTTCTTGAGGCCCAGGTACTGGAGGTTTGTCAGGTCCGTCCGATCGAGCAGCGGCTGCACCTGCTTGATGGAGCAGTCGCCGCCGTAGTTGTCGTCGCCGTACCAGATCTCGAGGTGCTCGAGGTTCGGCCACTTCGCGGTCGCGATCGCCTTGCCGTCGTCCGCCGACAGGCCGCCGGTCTTGAACACCGCGCGCCGCAGCTCGGGCAGGTCGATCTTGCCGAGCGAGAACGAGCCCGCCTCGATGAGCAGCGTGCGCAGGTTCGGCACGGCCTTCCACAGCTTGCCGAGGTCGCCGATGTTGTACCAGCTGATCTGATCAGGCTCTTCGCCGAACACGAGCTTGCGGATCGACTTCGGCGCGCGCTTGGCGAGCACGTCGATCAGATCCTGGAGATCGTCGTCGGCTGGCTCGTTGTTGTCCAGAAGCGTCATCTCGGTGATGAAGCGGCCCGACGGGTGGTCGAGCAGCGTCGTCAGCACGTCCTTGAGCGAGCCCTTCCACGCCTCGTTGGCGTAGTGGTTGTGCGACAGGCGGACGCCGAAGATGTAGCCGTAGCGCCAGGTGAACGCGTCCTTGTCGCTGCCGTCGTAGCTCTTGGTGTGCTCGGCGAGCGGGCCGAGGAAGTAGTCCTTGTACTTGTCGAGCAACGCGGCCGCGGGCTTGGCCTTGTTCGCGGTCTGCAGCGCGATCAGCTCGCCGCGCGGGTCGCCCTGATCCTGGAGCCAGTCGGCGAGGACCATCCAGCCGGTCTTGTCGTACGGCTCGGCGAGGATCGCCTTCTCGAGCGCGGGGTTGCGCGCGTCGGCGCCGCCCGGCGCCGCGTCCGCCGCATCCTCGTCGCCGTCGTCGCTGTCATCGCTCGCGGCGCCACCCTCGACGTAGCCCTTCTTGGTCTTCTCCTTGATCAGGCGATCGATCTAGGCCTGGGCGGACGCCTTGTCCGCGAACTCCTTGATCGTGAGCTGGCCGGTCGCGCCGATCTTGCCGTAGCGCGTCTTGACGGTCAGCTTGTCGAGGAAGACCTCCCAGAACTTGTTCGAGCTGCTCTCGCTGAACTCGAAGTAGCGCTTGCCACCCGCCTTCGCGGGCGCGGCCGCCTTCGCCGCCTTCGCGGGCGCGGCCTTGGCAGGCGCCGCGGCCTTTGGTGCCGCCTTGCCGCCGACGAGCTCGTAGCCCTTCTTCACCTTCTCGGCGACGAGCTTGTCGTGCTCCTTCTTGGCGTCGGCGTCGGAGGGGAACTGCTTGATGGTCGTCTGACCATCGGTGCCGATCTTGCCGTAGGTCGTCGTGAACGACTTCCCCTTGAGCTCGATCTGCCAGAACTTGTTCGACGAACCTTCCGAGAATTCGTAACGCGGCATGGGTACGCCGAACGTTACAAGAATTCCGGAAGCGCCACCTCCGAGCTAGACCTCTTCGTAGCCCTTCTTGGTCTTCTCTCGGACGAGCTTGTCGTACTCCTTCTGCGCTCCCTCGGCGTCGTCGAACTCCTTGAGCGTCTGCTGACCGTCGGCGCCGATCTTGCCGTACTTGGTCTTGACGCTCGTGCCGTCGAGCACGATCTCCCAGAACTTGTTCGACGAGCCCTCGCTGAACTCGAAGCGACGAGCCCCGGCAGCCTTCTTGGCGGGCGCGGCCTTCGCGGCGGGCGCGGCCTTCGCGGGTGCGGCCTTGGCAGGCGCGGCCTTCGCGGCCGGCTTCGCGGCGGCCTTCTTCGGCGCCGGCTTCTCTTCCTCCTCCTCCTCGATCTCCTCCTCCTCGTCCTCGTCGCTACCGCCATCGCCGTCACCGACGAGCTCGTAGCCCTTCTTCGTCTTCTCCGCGACTAGCTTGTCATGCTCCTTCTTGGCCTCGGCGGGCGAGCCAAACTCCTTCAGGGTGCTGGTCCCATCAGTGCCGATCTTGCCGTAGGTCGTCGTGAACGACTTCCCCTTGAGCTCGATCTGCCAGAACTTGTTCGACGAACCTTCTGAAAATTCGTAACGCGGCATGGACCGAAACGTTACACGAGCCAGCGGAGCAGATCCTCGGCGCCATCACACCATTCGTTGAACGGATCGCTGCCGGTCGCGTCGGGTGCTGTCGCCGGACGGGGGGCAAGCTCGCACACCGTAGGTGCGGCCTCGGCGAGGTTGATGTGCAGGGCGCGGAGCCCCTTGGGCAGCGGGGGCGTCGCCCCGAGCGAGACGATCACCGCATCGGCGATCGCGCCGCTCGCCCCGGCGGCGAGGGCGATCGCCTCACCCCACGGCTGCTCGACGATGACGACCTGGCCGCGCGCGATCTCGCCCTCGAGGAGCAGCGCGAGGATCTCCCGCTCCTCACCGAGCAGCTTGGGGGGGAACGCGATGTGGATGACGAGCGCGTCGTCGCCGAGCGCGTCGGTCAGCCACCGGATCGACGCGACGAGGAACCCGAGCGCGAGGATCAGCCGCTGCCACGGCAGCCCGCGATCCTTGACCCGGGCGTCGTCGAGGTCGGGGCCGAGCGCGATCGCGATCAGGTGGCGGTGCCGGCGGAACACGCTGTCGTCGCGCGTGTAGAACAGCAGCTCGCCCTCCATGTAGCGCAGCGAGAACAGGTCGACGATCTCGCCGGGATCCATGTAGACGAGCTCGGACGTGACGAGGTTCTCGATGTTGCCGGACGACGCGCCGCCCGGGGTGATCGACGAGAACCCGCCGGCGGGATACAGCGCGTCGTCGGACATCCGCGTGTCCTTGGCGCCGCGTTGATCGCGCTTGCTCGGCAGCCGGCGCGGCAGCTTCATCGCCACGGCCTCGGCGGCGGCGGCGATGTGATCGGCGGTCATCCGGCCGCCGAAATCGCGCAGCACCGCGAGGTGATCGATCGCGAACACCTCGCGGTCGTCGACGAGGGCGCGGCTCTGGCGCGCCCCGCGGGCGAGCCGCAGGTAGCTGTCGGCGAACCGCGCGGCGGTGGCGGGCAGCAGCAGCTCGCCGCGCCCGGTGGCGTCGCGCTCGGCGCGCGGCCGGGCGAGCGCGCGGCGCAAGGTCGCCGGCGAGATCGACATCCCCTGGAAGCCGGACCGCTCGACGAGCGCGCCGACCACGAGCGCGATCGCGGCGGGGCGCTCGGTCGGCGCGAGGTGGGCGAACGCGGCGAGCACGTCGTCGAACCGCGCGGTGGTCACGAGGCGCGCGAGGACGTCGTCGTCGTACGCGTGGATCGCCGCGCGGAGCGTCTCGTCGCCGGTGACCGGCGCGAGCATCGGCAGGCGCGCGCCGGTGAGCAGCACCGCGACGTCCGCCACGAGGCCGGGCGGCGGCATCGACGGCAGCTCGTTGGCGCACGCGAGGATCGCGGAGGCGACGAGCGCCTCGTCGTCGGTGGGCACGCGCGCGAGCACGAGCCCGGCGGCGAGCCAGCTCGCGACGTCGGTGCTCGCCCGGAGCTCTTTGCTTTCGCGGAACCGGCTCATGGGTGTCGGTCGGTCACGCCAGGCCGAGCAGGCGGGGCACCTTCTCCTCGAGCAGGTCGACCTCCTCGCGGGTCTCGCCGAGGTACGACAGCAGCTTGAGATCGCTGCGCTCGACGGCGCCGCCGTGGACGACCCACGCGTGCGTGCGCAGCAGGCGGTACAGCTTCACGACCTTGCGGTCGGAGACGAACACGCCGTCCTCGCGCACGAGCGTCTTGAGCACGCGGCGCAGCTCGCGCAGCAGCTCGTCGGAGAAGTACAGCTCGCGATCGCGCAGCTCGCGGCCGTCGGGCCCCTGCGTGCGGCGCGCGAGCACGTGCGTGAGCCAGCGGTGCGCCTTGACGAAGTCCTCGAGCGAGGCGTGATCCTCGATCCACGGCTTCTGGTTCATCTCCTTGTGGGTGTAGGCGTCGAGCCCCGCGTCGATCAGCTCGACGAAGTGCTCGTCCTGCACGGAGCGACACGCGGCCTTGAGGCAGAAGCGATCCTTGAGCGCGGCGAGCTCGGCGTTCTCCGGCAGCTCGTTGGTCGCGGCGAGCAGGATGCGGAGCTTCACCGGGACCGGCTGGCCGTCCTGGTAGAACTTGCGCTCGTTGATCACGGTGAGCAGCGAGTTCAAGATCGCGGAGTTCGCCTTGAAGATCTCGTCGAGGAACACCAGCCGCGCGGTCGGCAGCTTGCCGCGGTCGCGGCGCAGGTAGCGCCCGTTGCGCAGCTCGGCGATGTCGATCGGGCCGAACACCTCCGACGGCTCGGTGAACCGCGTCAGCAGGTACTCGAAGTACTCGCCGTCGGGGATCTTGAGCGCGTCCTTGAACTTGATGATGAGATCGGACTTGGCGGTGCCCGGCGGGCCGACGAGGAGCAGCGGCTCCTGCGCGACGGCGGCCACGCACATCAGATCGATGAGCGGCTGCTTGGCGACGAAGAAGCGCCCGAGCGCCATGCGGAAGCGGTTGATCCGCTCGCGCAGGCCGGCGGCCTCCTTGGCGAGCTCGTCGTAGGTGGCCTGCGAGGCCCGATCGATCGCGTCGACGGCGGCGGCAGCGGTCGCAATCTTGTCGGCGGTGGCGTTCACGAATGTCCTCCCAGGTCTCGGTGCAAGCGGCGTCGGATCAAGTGCTCGTCGTCCTCGACGAAGCGGCGGCCCGCTTCACCGAGCGCCAGATCGTCGCTGGTGATGCCGAGGACCAGCGACTCGACGAAGTGGAGCACCGACAGACAGTAGTGGCTGTTGGTGCCGAAGCTATCGGTGACGTCGCGGAGCGCGCCGGCGAGCTCGCCGATGCCGCCGAGCGCGTTCGCGAGCGGCGCCTGCGAGTACGCGCCCGCGAGCGAGCGCGTGATCTCGAGCCGCACCGGCATCGTCAGCGAGCCGGCCAGCGTCTCGCGCGCCTGCTCGAAGATCGACTGCGCGCGGGCGAACTCGCCGAGGTACGCCAGCCCGCCGGCGAGGGCGAGCCGGGCGCGGAGCGCGTCGGCCCGCGCCGGCGGGATCGCGGCCTCGGCGCCGGTGAGCAGCTCGGCGATCTCGTTGCGGAGCCCGATCCGCCGCAGCGCGCGCAGCGACGAGTCGAGCACGCGCTCGAGATCGGCGCCGGCGACCGTGGGGATCGCGAGCCCGAGCAGCTCGAGCATCTCGGGCACGAGCTCCATGCGGCCGAAGTGTCCCGCGACGACGAGCGCCTCGCCGTACAGGATGGCGCGCCGCGCCTCGGGCACGCGCGCGATCAGCGGCCAGGTGCGCGCCAGGATCGGCACGGCCTGGGCCTCGGGCAGCTCGAGCAGCACGTCGAGGATGCCGTCGACGAGCCGCTCGCGCTCGGCCTCGTCGTCGGTCGCGGGCTGGACGAGCTTGTCGAGCTCCCGGGCGCGCGCGACCGGATCGGAGATCGCGCGCAGCGCCGCGAACTCGGGTCCGCGCGAGTCCGCCTGGCGCTTGGAGAACGCCCCGATCGCGTCGGGCCGCTCGAGCGGCTCGAGGATGCGCGACGCCTCGCGCAGGCGATCGACTTTGTAGCGCGCCACGCGATCGAGGCCGGCGAGCTCGGCGCCGATCGCGTCGGGGAGTGGCGCCTCGGACGGCAGCCCCGAGATCGCCTGCTCGACGCGCGCCGAGAACGCGCCGATCAGGTACTTGTGGACGGTGTCGCTCGCGACCTGGGCGAGCGCCTTGGTCGCCTCGCCGACGAGCTCGCGGGCGCGCTCGTGCTTGCCGATGCGCGCGAAGCCATGCCCGAGCATGAAGTTCACGTACGCGCCGGTGTGGGCGACCGACGCCTCGACCGGCGAGCGCTTGCGCTTGGTCTTGGCGATCTTGCCGACGAGATCCTCGAGCGCCTTGGTCAGGTGCTCACCGCTCGCGTTGCCGAGCGCGCCGCTGCGGCCGCCGAACCGGAGGAACGCGGGCAGCTCGCGCTCGACGGGGAGCCCGCTCGCGAGCCGCCCGAGGATGCGATCGCGCGCGTGCGCGAGCCCGAGGGTGTCGCCGCCCGTCAGGTTGCCGAGACCGACGCGCGCCAGCCACAGCGTGCGCGCGTCGAGGTCGCCGTCGTGATCGTCGAGCCAGCGCACGAGGCGATGCGGATCCCGCGCGACCGGGGCGGGCGCGCGGGCGGCGATCGCCGCGACCAGGCGGACGTCGTCGACGTTCGGCGTGCCCGCGGCGCCGAGGATGCGATCGAGGGCCATCCCCATGACCCGCGCGTCGGCCGTGCGGAGCTCGGAGGCGATCCACGCGTCGAGCCGCTGGGGCAGCTCCTCGGCGGAGCCCTCCCACACGGCGCGCGCGTAGCACAGGCCGGCGTCGCGCCGGCGGCCGAGCCGCGCGTACGAGCGCGCGAGCCGGAGCAGCAGGTCGATGCGCTCGGGGGCATCGCCCGGCGCGTCGAGCGCGACGAACTCGGCCTCGAGCGCGGCGAGCTCCTCGTCGATCTGGACCTCCGCGACCTCGACCTCGGCGGCGGCCCGCGGCGTCGGGGCGGTCGCGGTCGTCACGGTGCGCGGCGCGGACGCCGGGGCCTCGGCGGGCTGGCCGGTGCCACGACCGCGCCGCGTGGGCTCCTTCTTGTCTTTCTTCTTGCGCTGCGCATCGTCGTCTTCGACCTCGGCGGGGCCGCTCGCCCACTCGAGCCCCGTCGACACGAACGGCGCGAACTCGAACACGCTCGCGCGCATCCAGCCCTGGATCGCCGGCGCGCTCGCGTGGATCACGTACTCGGCCCACTCGCCGAGCGGCGTGAACGCGGTCTCGGTGATCCGCTCGACGCGGAACCGGCCTTTGGTCCCATTGGGATCGTGCGAGACGACCTGGGCGAGCCACATGACCTCGTTCGGCCCGACGCCGAGCACCTGGCGCAGCCGCTCCCGGCGCAGCGGCGGCTCGACGATCGCGCCCGCGGGCGCGTAGACGTCGGGCATCTGCGACAGCGGCGCGTACATCTCCGCGTCGAGCGACAGATCCGGTGGTGGGTGCCGGCCGGTACGTGCGCGGAGGATGATGATGGGATCGGGCCCGTCGACCTCGGTCGCCGACACCGCGAACATCAGGCGCGCGACGATCTCCTCGGGCAGGTACTCGAGGAGCTTGTCGATGGCGGCGACGCCGCCCTGGCGGATCACCCACAGGCTGCCGGCCTCGCGGCGGCCGGTCGACAGCCGGAGCTCGACGCGCCGGCGCTCGCGCAGCTTGCTGGGGACGAGCGCCTCGGCGCGCGCGGGGACCGCGAGCTCGAGCGCGGTGTCGAGGCCGCGCCAGCCCTCGTCGGGGATCGCGTCCCAGCCGTCGCGCGCGACGAGCAGCAGCGACTTCGGCTCGGGCTTGAGGCGCGCCGCGAGCGCGTGCTTGTAGCCGAGCTCGGTCCACACCCGCTCCTGGCCGGGCGGGTCCGGCGCGAACACCTGGAGCCCCGCGTCGCGATCGAGCGCGCGCACGATCGTGTAGGTCGGCGGATCGACCACGCGCGCGACGCCCACCGTGTCGGTGACGAGCAGCTCCTGCCGTTCGCACCCGAGCCGCACGAGCTCGGCCGCGAGGTCGACGAGCCCGGCCGCGTCCTGCGAGACGATCAGCACGAGCGACGGGATCTCGGGGATCTCCACCTTCGCGGGTCGGATCGCCTCGGCCCAGCAGCGCACCGCGTGCGCCTCCGGCGGCAGCGTGGCGTCGACCACGACGCCGGCGCGCTTCATGTGCGCGAGCACGGCCTTGGTGAGCGGCTCGTCGGGCTCGACGATCACGCCGCCGTCGTCGGTGCGCGCGATCCGCGCGCCCCGCGCCTGCACGTCGGGGGGGCACATGCCCGACGCGATCACCACGTGGAGCGCGTCGTTGTCGCGAAATGCGAGCGCCAAGGAAATCTCCTATCGCTTCTGCGGAACGGGCTGCGCGACGGGCGCCGCCGTTGGGGCGGGGCCACCCTTCACGGGGGCTTCTTGCTCGCGGCTGACCTCGACCTTGTCGTTGCGGAGGCCACCCTCGACGACCTTCTCGGCGAGCTTGCGATGCTCCTCCTCGTGCTCGATCGGGAGCGCGTCCGCATCGCTCGCGTAGTCGATCGACACGGTGCGCTTGCCGGTCACCGGGTCGACGCGCAGCCGCAATACCAGCTCAGCCATGAGTCGTCTCCGTCAGGTGCGAGAACGCCTTGCGATCGAGGACCTTCTTCTCGATGAGCAGGTCGCGCATCGCGATCAGCAGCGGGCGTTGGGTCTCGAGGATCTCGCGGCAGCGCGTGCGCTCGGTCTCGAGGATCTTCACGATCTGGGTGTCGATCTTGGCGCGCGCCGCCTCGGAGATCGGCGTGTTGCGATCGTGCTCCCACATCGCGACGCCGAGCTCGGTGCCGCCGTCGCCGTAGTTCTCGACGAGCGAGCGAGCGATCCGCGTCGCGTGCTCGACGTCGCTGGCCGACCCGGTCGAGATCTCGTTGAACACGAGCGCCTCGGCCTCGCGGCCGCCGTACAGCGTGCAGATCGTGTCGCGCAGCTGCGAGTAGGTCACGACGTAGCGGTGCGCGGGATCGGAGTACTTCACGTAGCCGAGCGCGCCGCCGATGTCGCCGCGGATCGAGATCCGATCGATCGGCGAGAGGTGCTTGCACGACAGCGCGCTCACCGCGTGCCCGGCCTCGTGGGTCGCGACCACCAGCTCCTCGTGCTTGGTGAGCTTGGGCATCTCGAGGTACTGCTCGATCGCCCGGTCGACGTCGGTCGCCACCGTCGGCGCCTCGTTCGTGTTCTCCCGCATGCGCATGCGCGCGAGCTGGCGGCACAGCGCCTGGAGGTGATCGCCGGAGTAGTGCGTGCCGCCGCTCGGCCCGGGCACGAGCTCCTCGGTGCGCTTGACCGCGGCGTCCATCGCCTCGTCGGTCATCTTGAGCCCGAGGCGCTTGTCGTGCACGGCGAGGATCGCGCGGCGATCCTCGCCGTTGGGATACGGGATGTGCAGCGCGAACTCGAAGCGACCGGGGCGCAGCAGCGCCGGGTCGAGCGACTCGGCGAAGTTGGTGGTCCCGACGACGAACACCAGCTCCTCCTTGCGGAAGCCGTCCATCTCGGTGAGCAGCTGGTTGACCATCGAGTGCTCGACGCCCGAGCTCGACGACTGGTTCGTGCGCGCGCCCGCGAACGAGTCGAGCTCGTCGAACACGATCACCGCGGGGGCGCTCTTGCGCGCCTTCATGAACACGGCGCGCAGGTTCTCCTCGGACTCGCCGACCCACTTGCTCTTGAGCTCGGGGCCCGACACGATCGTCACCGCGGCGCCGAGCGAGGTCGCCATCGCCTTGGCGAACAGCGTCTTGCCGGTGCCGGGCGGGCCCCAGAAGATCATGCCGCGCGGGATCAGGCTCTCGATGCGCGTGATCGCCGCGGGATCGCTGAGCTGATCCTTGGCCGCCAGGATCTGGAGGATCTCGGCCTTGAGCCGATCCTTCACGGGGCCGTAGCCGCCGATGTCCTTGTCGATGTCGACCTGCGGGAGCTCGACGTCGGTGGTGAGCGTCGCGGTGCGCAGCTGCGCGATCGCGGGGGCCGCGTCGGCCGGGTAGTCCTCGCCGGTGAGCGAGCCGAGCAGGCGGCGCAGGCGGATCGCGTTGACGCCGGACACGTGCTTGTAGAGCGCGTACGGATCGAAGCCACCGCGCCCGAGCTTGCGGGCCTCGCGCTGGGTGACGAGGTAGCGGAGCCGATCGCGCGGCACGCCGAAGATCTGCTCGCGCGCTGGGAACAGATTCTCGATCGGCGGCGGCAGCGGGAACGCGGGATCCTTGAAGCCGAGCCAGAGCACCTCGGGGTTCTCGTAGAGCAGCGGGATCAGCTCGCGCGCCTCGCTGCCGAGCCCACCACCACCCATCGACGTGCCGAGGATGTCGAGGTGCGGCAACACGACGATGCGCTCGCCGACGGCGCCGCGCACGATCTCGCGGATCTGGTGGATCATCGTCGCGACCAGCCCGGCGCCCTGCGGCGGCGGCGGGAGATCGGCCGCGGCGCGCCCGTCGAGGTAGAGGCAGCGCGTGCCGTCGGCCTTGAGCCGATCGCGCAGCGACTTGTAGACGTAGGGCGACAGCTCCTTCTCGCACTCGATGAGCACGGGGAGCCGGCGCTTGAGGGCCTCGTAGCACTTGGCGATCTCGACGGGGTACGCGGCATCGACCGCCGCGAACGTCGACAGCTCGACCGGGAGCTCGGATTCGGCGAGGAGACGTGACATGGCGCCCTACAGCTTCACTTTGATGGTGACGTTGCCGGCCTCGTCGCCGTGCACGGACTCGACCGCGCCGAGCTGCTTGGCGCGCTCGGTGAGGGCCTCGACCGTCGCGCGGCCGATCGCGCCGTCGAGCTCGGTCCGCAGATCGCCGAGCTTGCGCTCGAGCTGCTGGGTGACCTGCCGGCGCAGCGCCTCGGTGCGCTCGGTGAGGCGCTCGTCGAGCTCGGCGATGACCTGGTCGCGGAGGTTGCCCTCGACGGACTCGCGATCGCGCGCGTCGTCGTAGCTGCGCGTCTGGCGCTCGAGCGACTCCTCGAGCGCGGCGTTCGCGCCGAGCTTGACCGACACGGTCGAGCCCTTGAGATCGATCGACACCTCGACGCCGTCGGCCTCGGTGCGCGAGCAGACATCCCCCTCGCGCTGGAACCCGAGCCCCTCGAGCTCCTTGGCGAGGATCTCGGCCTGCCGATCGGGCGGCAGGATGGGCAACATCTCGAGCGGCGATTGCACGCCGTCCTCGACGTGAACGGTGCGCACGACGGACTCGGAGACTCGGACGACGATGGCGCGGCTCATGGTTTCCTCATTCCCTCGGCTCCCGGCGGTCGACTGTAGCATCTGTGGGATCGACGGGTGTCGGCGCGAACGACGCGAGCTCCGCGAGCCACGCGTTCGCGAGATCGACGCCCGCCGAGCCTAGCCGCTCGAAGCGCGCGAGCAACACCTGCACGGCGGCGTAGTCGCCGTCGATGAATCGCACGCCGCGATGCTCCTGGTCCCACGCGCTCCACGTCGTCACCGCGCGGAGGAGCGAGCCCGCCGCGATGCGCGCGGCGAGCCGCGCCGACAGCGACATCGTCGCGTCGAGCTGCGCGGGGAGCGGCGGGAGCCGTCGCGTCAGGTTCGGCGCCGCGGCGTCGAGCACGAACGCCGCGAGATCTCGCCGCTTGCGCCGGTCGCAGGCCGCCAGGAAGCGCACGAGCACGCCGTCCTGCGCGGTGCCGAGCGTGGAGAGCTGCTCGGGGGAGGTGATCGCGCGCTTGGTCAGCTCGATCTGGTGCCAGCGGCGCGCGATCTCGCCGGCCAGCGCCTCGACGACGATCGCGCCCGCGCCGTGGGTGAGCGAGTCGAAGTCGACGGTGTCCTTCGGCGCCTCGTCGAACAGGTGCGGAAAGCCGAGCCACGCCAGCGGCGTCGCTCGCACGAGCGGTTGGCGCGCGATCCCGGCCGCGGCGGGCGACGTCGACGCCATGTCGAGCGCCAGGTAGATCATGACCTGATCGCCGATCGCGAGCGGCCCGGTCGGCGGCGGGAGCCGATCGAGGGTCGACGCGGGCGCGCCGAGCGGCGTCGCGACGAGCCAGCGGAGCAGCGTCAGCGTGGTCGGCGAGAACACGAGCGGCTGCGGGGGCGTGCGCTCCCACCCGCGGCCACGCTTGCCGTCCACGCCGGGCGTCGGTGCGGTCCCGCCCCGGCGCCACAGCGCGACCCAGGTCTGCGCGAGCGTCTGCGCGAGCACGTCGGCGCAGGTCTCGCCGATCTTGGGGGGGAGCTTGCGCGTGCGGCACATCGCCGACCACGCGTCGTGCTGCGCCGGGGCGAGCAGGGTGCGCGCCATCATCAGGAGGTCGGCCTCGCTCGCCGCGACGAGCTGGTCGTCGATGATCTCGATCTCCGGATCGTCGTCGTCGTCGTCGTCGGGGGCGAGCCGCGTCGCGGCAGGCTTCTGCGGACCCAGCGGTGCGATCTTGTTGGTCATGGTTCCTTGGTCCGGATCCCGCGGACGAGAGCATCGGCGGAGGGCCAGCCGTTGATCAACAGCTGGCCGTCTTTCCAGTGGATCTCGATCGTGTTCGCGGCGCGCATGCGGGGATCGTCGGCACGGTACGCCTCCGTGAGGTGGTGCATCGTCTGGTTCGTCGAGCCGATCCAGCGCCGGCCGAGCGGCGGCGGGGGCTCGGGGCGCGTCCGATCGTAGCGACCGTCGACCAGCAGGTCGATCGCGGCGAGGAAGCGGGCGCCATCCGGGCGGGCGCGGAGCTCGGCCAGCTCGTAGCCGGAGAACACCATCACGGTGAGCCCGTGGGCGTGCGCTGCCTCGGCGAGGGCGGCGGCGCCCGCGGGCTGCTCGAACGGCTCGCCGCCGAGCACGGTGATGCCCTCCACACCGGCGGTCCTGGCGGCCACGAGCTGCGCGTCGAGCACGGCGAGCGTCGTCTCCGTGCCGCGCCGCGGGTCGAACATCTCGGGGTTACAGCAGGCCGCACAGCGCAGCGAGCAGCCCTGCAACCAGATGGCCCACCGACGCCCAGGGCCCTCGGCCTCGGTGTCCGGCGAGATCGTCGCGACTCGCAACACGTCGTGACTATATGTCATCGGGGGTATGATGGCGCATGGCGCGAAAGGATCCGAGCGCGTTGCGCGATGAGGCGGCGCAGGCGGTCGAGCGCGGCAAGCTCCCGCGCGCGCTCGAGCTCTACGCCGAGCTCGAGGCAGGTGATCCGACGAGCCCGACGTGGCCCAAGCGGATCGGCGAGGTGGCCCGCAAGGCCGGCAACCCCGCCGCCGCGATCGTCGCGTTCGATCGCGCCGTCGACAAGTTCGTCAAGGCGGGCTTCCTCGTCCAGGCGATCGCCGTCTGCAAGTTGATCCTGCAGATCGATCCCGCCCACAGCGCGACGGTCGGCAAGCTCGCCGAGCTCGGGGGCGCGCCGCCGCCGATGAAGCCGATCCCTCCGCCGCCGCGCGCGCTCCCGCCGCGGACCCTGGTGGTGGCGCCACCACCACCAAAAGGGGTCGCGCCGACGACGCCCGCCGGCCCCCGCCCCGGGATCGCGCTGTCGCAGGGCGGGGCGCTCGACTCGCTCGATCTCGGCGCCGTGGTG
>JAPLLF010000041.1 GCA_026387715.1 Pseudomonadota bacterium | reverse complement strand
CGCGCTGCTCGCGGCGTTCACCAAGAAGCCCTACGTCCACGCGCTCGTGCGATGGGGCCACGAGCTCCACGATCGGTTCCTGCTGCCGTACTGGATGTGGCGGGACTTCGAGGACGTCCTGGCCTACCTGCGCGAGGCCGGCCAGCCGCTGCCGCCGGCGGCATTCGCGCCGTTCGTCGAGCTGCGCTGCCCGCTCGTCGGCTCGATGCCGGTCCACGGAAGCGACGGCGTCGTCGAGCTCCGCAACGCCGTCGAGCCGTGGCACGTGCTCGGCGAGGAGGTCACCGCCGCCGGGACCGCGCGCTACGTCGACAGCTCGCTGGAGCGGCTCGAGCTCCGCGCGGTCGGCGTCGACGAGGAGCGCTACGTGATCGCGGTCAACCAGATCGCGCTGCCACTCCGCTCGACGGCGCGCCGCGAGCTCCGCGTCGGCGGCGTGCGGTTCCGGGCGTGGTGCCCGCCGCACGCGCTGCAGCCGCACCTCGGGATCCACCACCCGATCCGGATCGACGTCGTCGACACGTGGGCGCAGCGCGGCGTCGGCGCCGGCGTCTACCACGTGTGGCATCCGGAGGGTCGAGCGTTCGATGCCGCCCCGCTCACGCGCGTCGAGGCCGCGGCCCGCCGGGCCCAGCGCTTCACCCTGCAGGGCGCCGCCGGATGGCCGTTGCATGCGCGCGCGGTCGACCGCCACGCGGCGCAGACCTACACGCTCGATCTGCGCCGCTACGATCTCGGCCACCCGATGCCACGCGCGGAAGACTGGATCATCCCGTGACGATCCCCGCGTCAGCGCCGATCCACGCGGACGTCGCCCTCCACGACGCGCAGATCGAGCGCAAGCACGTCGAGGTCTGGGTGGGCGCCGAGCCGACGTTCACGCGCGCCGACTCGCTCGACCCGGCGTGGTCGTCGGCCGCCGAGGGCGACGACAAGCTCGCGCGCGCGCACGCGATCGCCACGTCGATCGGCGACGCGTTCGGCGGCCAGGTCACCCGCGTGATCGGCCGCCGCTACCCCGGCGAGGAGACCGAGCGCTTCGCGTTCGGCGTGCGCTGGCGCGACGGCGAGGCGCGGTGCGGCGCCGCGACGCTCGCGGACGAGCCCGTCGCCCCACCCGAGGACCTCGACGGCGATCGCTACCTGTCGGTGACGCCGGATCCCGGCGTCGTCGAGGTAAACCTCGCGCCGTCGCCCACGCTCGGCGACTTCGCGGCGCAGCTCGAGCTCGTGTGGGACGCGGCGGTGCGGGCGGGGCTCTCGCCGCTGCGCTATCGCTTCAACGGGCAACAGATCGATTCGGGTGGGGGTGGGCAGCTCACGATCGGGGCGTCGTCGCCGGCGGCGAGCCCGTTCGTTCGCTACCCGCACGTGCTGCCGGCGCTCGTGCGCTACGTCAACAACCACCCGTCGCTGTCGTACTGGTTCGCGAGCGAGTGCGTCGGCTCCGCGTCGCAGAGCCCGCGCGCCGACGAGGGCACGCGCGAGAACTTCGACGAGCTCGAGGTCGCGCTGCGCCACGCCGAGGCGCTCGCGGACCGCGGCGAGCTGCCCCCCGCGCAGCTGTGGCAGGCGCTGTCCCCGCTGCTCGTCGACGTCGCGGGCAACTCGCACCGCGCGGAGCTCAACGTCGAGAAGCTGTGGAACCCGCACGTCAGCCCGCACGGCACCCGACACGGCAAGATGGGCCTCGTCGAGCTGCGCGCGGTGCGCATGCCCGAGCGCCCCGAGATGCTCGTCGCGCTCGCCGCGCTCGTCCGCTCGATCATCACGCGGCTCGCCATCTCGCACTACCGCGAGCCGCTGCTCGACTGGCACGACGAGCTCCACGATCGCTTCGCGCTGCCGTCGGCGCTCGAGCTCGATCTCGGGCGATCTCGACGACCACGGCGTCGGGCTCACCGCCCAGCTGCGCGCCGAGCTCGACGCGTGGCGCACCCCGGGCATCACGTGCAACCTCGGCGACGCGACCCTGGTCGTGCGCCCCGCGCTCGAGTTCTGGCCGCTGGTCGGCGACGTCGCGTCGCAGGAGCGCGCCGGCGCGCGGGTGGTCGATGCGTCGAGTGAACGCTGGGAGCTCTCGCTCGCGGGCGCCGGCCCCGGCAAGCTCGTCGTCGACGGCCGCTGGGTCACGCTGCGCGACCTCGGCGACGGCACGCGCGCGATCGGCGTGCGCCGACGCGCCTTCGCGCCGGCGCCCGGGCTGCACCCGGGGCTCGCGGCGCAGGATCCGCTCGTGATCGAGTGGGCGTGGGGTGGCCGCCGCCAGCGCCTCGCGCTGTCCGCGTGGCGCCCGAGCGGCGGCCCGTATCCCGGGCTCCCCGTCGACGCCACCGACGCGCTGGCGCGCCGCAACGAGCGCATCGCGATCGAGGTGCGGGACGGCGACGTCGACGCGCGCGGCCACTGGACCGAGGCGCGCCCGTTCACCGTCGATCTCCGCCGGCGCTAGGACCGCGCGGGCTTGTCGTGCTTCTCGATGAGCTCGCGGAGATAGTTGCGGTCGAGCCCGGCGCGCTGGGCCGCCGCCGTGCGGTTGCCGCC
>JAPLLF010001053.1 GCA_026387715.1 Pseudomonadota bacterium | reverse complement strand
TGGACGGCGGGCCCTTGGCCTCGGGCTTGGGCGCGGGCTTGGCGACGATCGTCCCGGCGCCGAGCAGCGAGAGCGGCGCGACGAGAGCCGCGACGAGGATCGAGGGGGTACCCTGACGACGAGACTTCACGGCTTCTCCTGGCGGATCGAGGACGGCGGGTCGAGCAGCGGCGGACGATCGGGCGGGACGAAGCCCTTCTCGATCTCGAGCTTCTCGATGAGCAGGCTCGGCGCCGACGCGGACACCGGCACCCAGCCGGACTCCGCCCCGCACACGCCGTTGAACGTCTCGATCTCGCGACTCGCGGCCCGGATCGACTGCAGCGCGACCAGCGGCGTGCCGCTGATGTCGATGCCGCGCACGAGCTCGCGCTTGCCGTCGGGGTACAGGCGATACGCCATCACCGGGTTCACCTTGAACGCCTGCGGAGCGAACGCCGAGGTGTTGGTGAACCCACCGCTGATGTCGGTGAAGATCATGCCGTACGGCCGGTTCTGCTTCTTGACCTCCTCGAGCAGCATCTTCTCGAGGTCGGCGCGCTCGACGCTCTTGGAGACCTCGACGACCAGGTTGCCCTGGCGCGCGACCGGCGGCAGGCCCGGCGAGCGACGGCCGTGGCCGTTCGACGACGGGAAGCCCTTGATCGGGTTTCGCCCCATCAGGAAGCCGACGAGCTTGCCCTTGTCGATCAGCGAGACGCGGCGGGCGCGCACGCCCTCGTCGTCGTAGCGGTAGAAGCCGTTGAGCTGGATGCCGTTGAGCGTGACGAGCTGCGCGTCGTCGTAGACCGACAGCCAGTCGGGGGCGATGTCCTTGCCGACGTAGGACGCGAAGGTCTGGCCGGAGGTCAGCTCCTTCTGGCGGTGGCCCTCGATGCGGTGGCCGAACACCTCGTGGAAGAACACGCCGGCGGCGCGCCCATCGAGGATCGCGGGCCCGACGTACGGCTCGGCGAGCGGCGCCTTGTGGAGCGCGTCGAGGTCCGTGGTGACCTGGTGGATCATGACGTCGACGTCGGCATCGGGCGGCAGGTCCGCGGGCGTGCGGCCGAACCGCTGCTCGAGGCGCGACAGGTTCATGCCGTCGTCGGCCTTGACCCCGACGGAGACCGACATCTGGGCGTTGGTCCACGACTGCTGGATCTGGCTGCCCTCGCTGTTCACCAGGTAGGTGGTGTTCTGCTGGAACACCACGCCGCAGGTGCCTCGAGTGGCGTTGCCGCGCAGCGCCTTGGCCGAGCACCGCTTGAGCCGTTCGACCCACAGGGCCTTGTCGAACTCGAGCTTGGTCGGAGGATCGACGTGGATCTCGGCCTTGTCGGCCGCGAAGTCGGGGGCGGTCTCGGCGCGCTTCTTGAGGGTCTGGAGGTCCTGGCGCACGTAGCCGAGCGACGACAACGACTCGCGGTAGCGGCGATCCGTCTCGAGCCACAGCGCGCTCGCGATCGCCTGCTTGTCCTCGCCGAACGGCACGGTGCCCCGGCGCGTGAGCGGGTTGTTGAGCGTCGACTCGTCGGAGAGCTGGCGCGTGTTGTCGACCTTGGGGCTGCCGACCCGGACCTCGACGTCGAGGTTCCGCTGGAGATCGTCGCTGTCGGTGACCAGCGCGCCGCCGTCCGCCTCGAGGCTGACGACCCGCTGCTCGACGAGCTGATAGGCCAGGTAGTAGGCCGGATCGGGCTTGGCCCGCAGCGCCGCCATCTCCCGCTCGTTCTCTTCCTTGAGGATGTCGAGGATCGGAGAGCGCTGGCCCGGGACGTCGTTGTCCGTCGGGGCGCTCGCCGTGACGACGATCTTCGCCGGGATCGCCGGCAGCTCGAGCTTCGCTACCTCGGGGAGCGGCGGGGGCGGGGTGGTCGTGACCTTGACGGGTGGCTTGCCTCCACCGGAGCAGGACGCGATCAAGATCGCCACCCCACCGAGCAACATCCTTCGCATATCCCGAAACACTAGCATGCACGATACAATTACCAGACGTGTCGCCACCCCGCCCCACCGTCCTCGTCATCCACGACGACGGCGACGTGCTCGACCTGTTGACCAGGTCGTTCGAAGCGAGCAACTGCGAGGTGCTCACCGCGGTCACCGGCTTTCGCGCGCAAGCGATCCTCGAGGGCGAGCGCCCGATCGCCGTGGTGATCGCGCCGTGGGACGACCGCCACCCCGTCGGAGGGGACGTCTACCGCTGGGCGCTCCAGCAGCGCTACGACCTCCGCGATCAGTTCGTGTTCCTCGCCGCCGAGGTCCCCGGGGACTTCGATCGGCTGGTCGCGGGGCGCTGCCTCGCCGTGTCGATCGCCCGCCCCCAGGAGGTCGTGCGCGTCGCGATCGCGGCGATCCGACGCCGCGCCAACCTCGACGCGCGCGCGCCCGCGGCCGGCACCCACGACCGCCAGCGGCCATCGCTGCTGCTCGCCGAGGACGAGCCGATCCTGCTGACCGTGATCGGCTCGCTGTTCGGCGACGCGGGCTTCGCGGTGACCCAGGTCGAGAGCGGGCTCGCGGCGATCGCGCGCCTCGATCAGGAGGACTACGACGTCGTCGTCGTCGACTGGGGCATGGACGAGGGCAACGGCGAGGACGTGTTCCGCTGGATCCTCCGCAGCAAGCCGTGGCTCGCGGGACGGCTCGTCTTCCTGACGGGCTCGATCGGCGAGGTCGAGGAGGTCACGGCGATCGCGCCGGGCCGGCCGACGTTCCCCAAGGGCGCCGATGCCGCGGCGCTGACCACCGCGATCCGCGAGATCGCGGCGACGTCGGCGCTGATGCGCACGAAGTCCTGAGCCCCGGAATCGCTAGCCGAACATCTGCGAGGCCTGTTCGAAGTAGGCCGTGCGCTGCGCGAACTGCATGCGCACCACGAGCGGGGACATCCGGAGCGCCACGGCCGAGTCGCGGATCTCCGACGCGCAGTGCGACGACCGCGCGCTCCGGCGCTGGATCGCGCCGATGCTCGCGACGAGCCGCGCGACCATCGCCTCCTTGCTCGTCGAGATCGTGCACGCGTCGAGGAGCTCGGGCGGCAAGCCCATCGCGGCGACCACGACCTTGCCGATCACGGGGCAGACCTCGTCGAGCGCCGCCACGACGACCTCGTCGCTCGGGCGCTCGATGTAGCCCTCGCCGACGAGCCGGGCGACGATGCGGAGCGCCGCGGGGCGGCCGACGTCGGCGAGCAGGCCGACGATCAGCGCGCGCTCGCTGCTCGTGTTCGACAGGTCGAGGGCGAGGCGTCCGGACGTGAACGCGTTGGCGATCGCGTCGGAGAACATCGTCGGCCACAGCCGCGGGAACATCGCCACCTCCTTGAACGACGGCACGTCGTACAGGCTGCGACTGGCGCTGCAGATCGCGATCTCGAACACGTGGCGGGCGCCGAGCGTCGTGATCGCGCTGCGGAGCGACGTCACCTGCGCGTTCGGGGCGAACGCGGTCGAGTTCGCCACCCGGAGCAGCGAGGCGGCGATCCCGGCGTCGCGTTGCACGACGCCGACGAGCAGGTTGAGATCGAACTCCGGATCGCGAAGGATCTCGAGCATGCGGGTCGCCACGAGCGGGAACGTCGTCGGCACGTTCGGCACCCAGTCCGGGCGCGCGAGGATCTCCTCGACGAGCGGAGCCCAGGCATCGGACGACAGCTCGGTGGCCGCTGGCGCCTCGATCGCCTCGATCGAGGCGCTGAGGATGCCCTCGATCGTCGGCTCGGCCGGCGCCTCCGCCGCTGATGTAGGCCCGGGTGTGGATGCCGACGCGGGCGCCGGCGCCGGC
>JAPLLF010000219.1 GCA_026387715.1 Pseudomonadota bacterium | reverse complement strand
AACAGCAGCAGCGCGACGATGAACGAGTAGAAGTACATCGCGCGGCCGTAGCCCAGCGGATGGGACTTGTCGGGCGGGCGCTTCGACGCCTTGACGCCCTTGAGCAGCAGGATCTGGTTGCCGCAGTCGGCCGCCGAGTGGAGCGTCTCCGCGAGCATGGCGCCCGAGCCCGTGATCACCGCGGCGATGCCCTTGGCGACCGCGATCACGATGTTGACGCCGAGCGACTTGATGATCTCGCCGGTGTTGCCCGCCATCTACTTCACGGCCTTCGACAGGGTCTTGAACTCCTCGGAGCCGGCGCGCTTGAGCAGATCGAACACGCAGACCTCGGTCGACGTCACCACCGCGCCGGTCTCGCGCGCGAGCGACAGCCCGATCCGCCAGTTGGACTTGGTCCGGCTCGCCACCGCGTCGGCCGGCACGTGCGTCGCGAAGCCCCGCGCCGCGAGGTCGCGGGCGGTCTGGTAGACGCACACGTGCGTCTCCATGCCGATCACGATCCACTGGTCGCGCTTGAGCTGTGCGGCGATCGCCCCGAACGGCGGGGCCATCGCGGCGGAGAACTCGACCTTGTCGAAGCGGTGGACGAACGCGGCGCCCAGGACAGCCTCCTCGATGGCCGGCACGGTCGCGCCGAGCCCCTTGGGATACTGCTGGCTGATCACGATCGGCAGCCCGAGCGTGCGCGCGGTCTGGATCAGGATGCGGGCGTTGGCGATGACCTGCGCGCCGATCTCGGGACGCATCGCGGGGAGCAGCCGCTCCTGGAGATCGACGACGAGCAGCGCCGTCCGATCGCGCGACAGCCGGATCACGTGCCGGCTCCAGCCGCGAGGTTGGCCAGCGCCTCCAGCCAGCGATCGCGCTTCGCCTGTTCCTCGACCAGCCGGGCGCGGTTCTCGGCGACGACCGCCACCGGCGACTTCGCGACGAACTCCGGCTTCGCGAGCCGGCTCTCGATCGACGCGATCTCCTTCTCGGTGCGCGCGATGTCCTTGGTGATCCGCGCGCTCTCGATGGCCGGATCGATCAGGCCCGCGAGCGGCATGATGACCTCGATCGCGCTGCCGACGAGGCCCTTCGCCGCGTTCGGCACGACGCCGCCGCTGCTCGTCATCGTCGGCTTGATCTTCGCGCTCTTGCTGATCGCGCCCAGGTACGGCGACACCGTCGCGCGCGTGCGCTCGTCGGAGATCCGCAGCTCGACGTCGATCGGCTGGGCGGGCGACACGCCGTAGGTCTGCTTCAGCATGCGGCACGCCACGACGATGCCCTGTACGAGCTCCATGTCGCGCTCGGCGCCGGCGTCGACCAGGTGCTGATCCGCGCGCGGGAATACCGTGATCATCAGCGAGCCCGGCAGCTCCGGTCGCTTCGGCAGCTTCTGCCAGATCTCCTCGGTCACGAACGGCGCGAACGGATGGAACATCCGCATCGTCGTCTCGAGCGTGGTCGCGAGCACGCCCTGCACCGCGTGGCGCTGGGTGGCCAGGTCCTCATCGGTCGAGTTCAGGATCGGCTTGGACAGCTCGATGTACCAGTCGCACAGCTCGTCGTAGACGAAGTGGTAGATCGCGTTCGCCGCCTCGGAGAACTCGAAGTTCTCGAGCGCGCCATCGACGCGCGCGACCACGGCCTGGAGCCGCGACAGGATCCAGCGATCCTGCATCGGCAGCGCGGCGCGGGCCGCGGGCGACGTGTCGAACCGCTCGGGGTCGAAGCCGTCGAGGTACGACAGCGCGAACCGCGACGCGTTCCACAGCTTGTTGATGAAGTTCCGGTTCTCCTCGATCCGATCGAGGTTGAGCCGGATGCGTCCGCCCGACGACGTGTTGAGGCGCGCGAGCGCGAACCTCAGCGCGTCGGCGCCCATCTGCGGGATGCCCTTGGGGAAGTTCTTGCGCACGGCCTTCTCGACGGCCGCCGGATCGGGTGGCTTCTCGGCGAGCGACTTCTCGAGGATCGCCTCGAGCGTCGCGCCCGCGAGGATCTGCAACGGATCGATCACGTTGCCCTTGGTCTTGCTCATCTTCGCGCCGGTCTCGTCCGTGACGATCGACGTGAGGTAGATCGTCTTGAACGGCACCTTGCCCATGAAGTGCAGCCCGAACATCATCATGCGGGCGACCCAGAAGAAGATGATGTCCGGCCCGGTGACGAGCACGTTGTTCGGATAGAACGTCGCGAGCGCGCGCGTCTTGTCCGGCCAGCCGAGCGTCGAGAACGGCCACAGCGCGGACGAGAACCAGGTGTCGAGTACGTCCTCGTCACGGTGCAGCGGAACCTTGTTGTCGCTCAGCTCGGCGAACGGGTCGGTGGCGCGGCGCGAGGCCCAGAGTTGGGTGTTTTGCCGGTCGCGCTGGGTCCGCTCGAACTCAGCCACCGCCTTGAGGAACGTCGCGGAGCCGATG
>JAPLLF010001042.1 GCA_026387715.1 Pseudomonadota bacterium | reverse complement strand
TCACGTCGGCGACCGTGATCATCTTCGGCAAGGCGATCTCGGACCCGATCGCGCTCGGCGCGCAGTTCAAGGACAGCCGGCTGATCGTCGGCATCGTGATGTTCACCGTCGTGATCGCGACGCTCGCGGTCAACATCGCGGCCAACGTCGTGTCGCCGGCGAACGACTTCGCCAACGCGTTCCCCAGGAAGATCGACTTCAAGCGCGGCGGCCTCATCACCGGCATCGTCGGCATCTTCATGATGCCGTGGGAGCTGCTCGCCGATCCGACGCGCTACATCGACGGCTGGCTGGTCGGCTACTCCGGCTCGCTCGGCTCGATCGCCGGCGTGCTCATCCTCGACTACTGGGTGCTCCGCAAGACGCGGCTCGATCTCGAGGCGCTGTACACGCCCGACGGCGTCTACTACTACAAGAACGGCTGGAACTCGCCGGCGGTGATCGCGACGCTCGCCGGCACCGGCGTCGCGCTCGCGGGGATGTTCTGGCACCCCATGCGCTTCCTCTACGACTGGTCGTGGTTCGTCGGCTTCGGGCTGTCGGCGGCGATCTACTACGTGCTGATGAAGCCGCGCATGAGCCGGCCGTCGACGAACCTGCCGTCGGCGCGCTCGATCTCGTAGTCGAGCGATCCGGCGATCTCCGAGGCTAGTAGTTGGCCGGTGGCTGGTCCGCGAAGTCGTCGCACTGACAGAAGAACGTATACAGGTTGTTGCAACTCGTCGCGTCGTATTCCGTGCCGCGCCGCTGGACGACGCAATCGCCGAGCGAGGGCTCGCCCGGTGAAGCGTTCGGTCGTGCGCAATGTGCACCGCGCGTGCCCTCGCGCGTTCGGGCCCGATCCGGGTGATCGGCGGCGCAACCCCGTGATTCGTCGTGCGTGAACGATGTAGGACAACGTGAGCAATCTCCAGGCGATAGGTCAACTGACCCGGGGACGACGAGCGGTAGGGTCTGGCGTTCCGGAGGTGCGTTGTCCCCAAGTCATCGCCGTTGCTCGCGTGGCAGCGCGCCGATCGTGGGCACGTCGGGTGCACCACGTCGTTCGATGTCGCAGCCGTCCGATGACCCCGTCGAAGAGATCGTGCTCGAAGTCGAGGACCTCGACCAGGTCGAGATCGTGGACGACGCCGCGCCCCTCATCATCGACCCGGAGCACGAGCGCCAGGCGCGCCTGCGTCGGCTGCGGTGGACCCCGGGCCTCGGCGTGTCGACGAAGCCCGCCATCCGGGTCGGCGTGATGCTCGGCGCCAAGCGAGGCTCGTCGTGATCGAGCTCGTCGATCCGATCCTGCCGCCGGGGGAGCTGGTCGGCGAGTACCAGGTCGTCGAGCGGATCGCCGGCACCCAGTACCGCGCGCGCCACGCCAGCGGCACGTCGGTCGTGCTCGACGTCCGCCCGCGCGCGGACTTCCGGCTGGTCGCGGTCCAGCTCATGCGCGCCGCGTCGACCCTCGAGGTGCTGTCGCATCCTGGCATCGCGCGGATCGTCGCGCACGGCGTGCGGCCGGACCACCGCCCGTGGGCCGCGAGCGAGCTGGTGGACGGCGACACCTTGTCGGACCTCATGATGCGGCGTCCGCTGGGCGAGGTGGAGCTCGCGTCGATCCTGCGCGACCTCGCCGAGGTGCTCGCGTTCGCGCACGCGCACGACGTGGTGCACGGGGCGCTGCGGCCCCATCAGATCGTGATCCCGACGGGCGCGCGGCGGTTCGCGGTGTCGATCGGCGACTGGACGTGGCTGCGCGCGCCGAACATCCCGACGTTCGGCGATCCTCCAGCGCCCGACGCGTACGTCGCCCCCGAGCACCTGCACGGCGCGATCGACGGGCGCGCGGACGTCTACGCGCTCGGCGTCATCGCGTATCGCGCGCTGTCCGGCGCGCTCCCCGGCGAGGCCGAGGTCGTCCACTTCGACGGCGACACCGAGCTCGGCCAGCTGGTCGTCGACATGCTCGAGGCCGAGCCGCGCTACCGGGTGACGATGGCCGACGTCCACCGGCGGCTCGTCGAGCTGACCTCAGACGAGGATCACGTGATCACCTCGGCGAAGCTGCCGCGTCCGCGGTGGACGCCCCCACCCCCGGAGCTCGGCGCCCACGCGCGCGTGGTCGTCGCGCAGGTCGATCGCAAGCGGGCGGCGCCAAAGAAGGTGTGAGGCCTTCGCCGACGAAGGCGAGAAGACGAAGTAACGTTCGCGCATGGCCGACGTGAAGGCGCGCATGCCGCCGCAGATCCCGTTCATCATCGTGAACGAGGGCTGCGAGCGCTTCACGTTCTACTCGATGCGCAACATCCTGCAGATCTTCCTGCCGGTCGCGTACTTCTCCCAGCTCCCCGAGGCGCAGCGCGACCTCGCCGCCAAGGACGTCCTCCACACGTTCATGATCGGCGTGTACTTCTTCCCGCTGATCGGCGGCTTCCTCGCCGATCGGTTCTTCGGGAAGTACCGCACGATCCTGGTGTTCAGCCTGATCTATACGGCGGGCAACGTGTGCTGCGCCGCGTTCGTCGACTCGCCGTCGGGGTTCTACGCGGGGCTCGGGCTGATCGCGCTCGGCTCCGGCGGCATCAAGCCGCTCGTCGCGTCGTTCATGGGCGATCAGTTCGACGCGCGCACCAAGCACCTCGCCAAGGCGGTGTTCGCGGGGTTCTACTGGATCATCAACTTCGGATCGTTCTTCGCGTCGATCTCGATGGCGTTCTTCCTCAAGCAGCTCGGCCCGACGATCACGTTCGGGATCCCGGGCGTGCTCATGCTGATCGCCACCGCGGTGTTCTTCGCGGCGCGCCACCGCTACATCATCATTCCTCGCCCGCCGAGCGACCCCGACTCGTTCACGCGGGTCGCGCGCACGGCGCTCGCGAGCGGCGGGCTCGGGTTCGCGCTCGCGGTCGTCGGCATCCTGCTCGGCCTCGGCTCGATCTGGCTCTACGTGCGCGGTGACCTCGAGATCGTCGTCGCGATCTGCCTCGCGCTGTTCATGCTGCTCGTGTTCGGGGGCATCGGCACGTGGGTGCAGCTCGAGCGCGCGCGCGGCAAGCACGCGGACGCGGCGATCGACGGCGTCCGCGGCGTGCTCCGGCTGCTCGTCGTGTTCGCGCTGATCACGCCGTTCTGGTCGCTGTTCGATCAGAAGGCGTCGACCTGGGTCGTGCAGGCCAAGTCGATGATCAAGCCCGACTGGTTCTCCGCGCCGATGAACCAGGCGATGAACCCGGCGCTCGTGATGCTGCTCATCCCGCTGCTCAACGTCGTCGTGTGGCCGGCGCTCAAGAAGCGCGGCGTCGAGGTGTCGTCGCTCCGCCGGATCACGTGGGGCCTCGTGTTCGCCGCGATCTCGTGGGTGATCGTCGGCGGCATGCAGCTGATCATCGACGGCGGCGACCGGTTCTCGGTGTTCTCGCAGCTGCTCCCCTACGCGTTCCTCACGCTCGGCGAGGTGCTGGTGTCGGCGACGTGCCTGGAGTTCGCGTACTCGCAGGCGCCACCCACGATGAAGGGCGCGATCATGAGCTTCTACAACCTGTCGGTGACGATGGGCAACCTGTGGGTCCTGCTCGCCGACGTCGGCATCAAGAACAAGACGGTGACGACGGCGATCACCGATCGTGGGCTGTCGCCCGTCGCGTTCCTGATGTTCTTCTTCGCGGGCTTCGCGTTCCTCGCGGCGATCGCGTTCAAGTTCTACGCGCGCACGTACCGCGAGGTCGACCACTACCGCACGACGTAGCCGCTAGAGCTCGCAGCTGGTGCTGGTGCTCGTCGCGTCGAAGTTGACGTCGCCCTCGCCGCTGCCGCAGTCGAGGGTGTCGGTGCCAGCGCCGCCGTCGAGCACGTCGTCGCCGCCCAGGCCGAACAGGGCGTCGGCGCCGGCGCCACCCTCGAGCTGGTTGTCGCCGGCGTTGCCCGTGATCGTGTCGTCGCCGCTGCCGCCGATCAGGTCCTCGACGTCCGCGCTGATGAGATCGCCCTCGTTGTTGCTGACCACGGCCCGGGTCGTGATGCAGTCGCTCTGCTGGTTCGAGAACTCCTTCTGGACGGTGTAGGTGAAGCCGTCGTTGCCGACGAACGTGCCGTGCTGGGCGTTGCAGATGTCGGCGATCTCGTCGTTGGTCGGGTCGTACCAGGCGAGCGGCGCGGCGAAGCTGGTCGCGAAGCCGACCTCGGCGTCGGTCATCGCCTCGATCAGCTCGTGCGACGCGACCGACGTCTGGTTCTCGAACGTCGTGCCGGCGCCGCAGCCGCCCGCACAGCTCCCGGTCAGGTCGGGGAGCACGCTGTAGTAGACGTTCTGTCCGCCGATCTGGAAGGTGCCGTGGTAGCCGCAGAACTGGACGCACGACGTACCGCCGCCCTGCGTCACCGCCTTGCCCGCGGGCACGTGGACCATGTAGAGGCGGTCGTCGTTCGCGCTGACCAGCGTGCCGGCGGTGATCTGGGCCGCGAGCTCGGCCTGGATGCTCGCGTCGCTGATCGTCGCGCCGTTGTGGGCGAGCGTCGGGGCGATCTGCACCGCGCCGACGAACGTGCCCCGCCCGAACGCCTGCGCCGGGGACACGGTGTCGTACTCCTCGAGCCAGTCGTACACGCCCTGGCTCACGACCTCGGCGTAGAAGCTCGCCATCGTGGCGCCGGTGTTCGCGGTGAGCTGGGTCAGGTAGGTCCCCGCGCCGTACAGGACCTGCACGACGCTCGGGTGCTGGATGATCTTGCCGCCGTAGTAGGTGAGGTGGGCGCCGACGGGCGCGCTCGCGATCGGCACGTCCGCCGCGCCGATGGGCCGCACGGGCATCGCGTGGGCGCGCGCCGTGAACGTGACGTCGGCCTCCGGATCGAGGCCGATCTGTGACGTCGCCCAGCTCGAGAGGAGCGGATCGAACGGCGAGCTGGGCGCGCGCCGCGCCGCGGCGCCGCCGCGGGTCGCGCCGTCCATGACCACCGTGATCGCGGTGGTGCGAGCCGCGTAGTCGACGCGATCGCGGCCGGTGCCGCCGACCATCGTGTCCGCGCCGTTGCTCGCCGCGCCCTCGTCGAAGGTGTCGTCGCCGGCGTCACCGAACAGCACGTCGTCGCCCGCGTCGCCCACGAGGCGATCGTTGCCCGCGCCACCGGCGAGGTGATCGTCGCCGGCACCGCCGATCAGCACGTCTTCCCCGGCGGACCCGGTGAGGGTGTCGTCGCCCGCGCCGCCGATGACCCGCTCGACGTCGGTCGCCACCTTGTCGTGCTCGCCGACCTCGCCGTCGTCGGCGATCGCGTCGAGCGCGATCGTCACCGCGCTGGTGCGGCTCGCGTAGGAGGCGGTGTCGATGCCGGCGCCGCCGTTGAGGGTGTCTGCGCCGTTCGCGGCGGCGCCCTCGTCGAAGGTGTCGTCGCCGGCCTCGCCGTAGAGGACGTCGTCGCCCGCGCCGCCGGCGAGCGTGTCGTTGCCGCCGCCACCGTAGAGGGTGTTCGCGCCGGCGCTGCCGGTGATCGTGTCGGCGCCGGCGCCACCCTTGACGATCTCGACGTCCGACCTCACGTCGTCGCCCTCGCTCGCCGCGCCGTCGTTCGCCACGTCGTCGATCGTGATCGCGAGCGGCGCGGTCCGCGGGCTGTAGTCGGCCGTATCGACATCGGCGCCGCCGACGAGGCGATCGGCGCCATCGGCGAGCGCCCCGGTCGTGAACGTGTCGTTGCCGGCGCCGCCGGTGAGCGTGTCGTCGCCGGCGCCGCCCCGCAGCGTGTCGTCGCCGTCGCCGCCGAACACGTCGAGGTGGGCCGGGAACGCGGCCCCGACCACCGCGTCGCCGGCCGCCGAGAACGTGTCGTTGCCGTCGTCGAGGCTGATCACGAACTTCTCGACGTGCGTCGCGGTGAGATCGACGTACGCGTCGCCGCTCGTCGACAGCCCGGCGGCCCCGAACGCGAAGCGATCGACGCCCGTGGTCCCGATCACCTTGACCGCGTCGCCGGTGGTCTCGCCGCCGAGATCGATCACGATGCCGGGGCCGCTCGCGGTGCCCGTGGCGAACGGGCCGCCGCCGAGATCGCAGATCAACGTCTGATCGCCCGCCGTCCCCTCGACGACCGCGATCCGCTGCACGTTGGCCACGGTCGCGGCGCCGCACGGCAGGTCGTTGATCGTGATCGCGGCGCCGCTGCGCGCGATCAGGGCGACGTCGCCGGCGTTGAGCGTCAGGGTCAGCGTGTGACTCGCCAGCACGAACGCGCACTGCGCGGTCAGGTCGGCGAGGGGCTCGGAGACCTCCTCGACGCCCTCGATCGCCCGGTGGGACGCCGGCGCGGCCTCGGGGCCACAGCTCGTCGCGATCAGCGCGACCACTCCACACCATGAACCGCGCATCCGACATCTGACTCGGCCGGATCGGCGGTTCGATCCGCGATCCCTGCACGGATCTTGGCCCCGGTCGAATCGAGGGGTATCGGCAGCGTCGCGTCGGCTCAGCTCATCGTCGGGAAGCCGAGGTTCACGCCGCGGTGGCGCGGGTCCGGCCAGCGCGAGGTGACGGCCTTGGTGCGCGTGTAGAACTGCACGCCGTCGCGCCCGTAGATGTGGAGGTCGCCGAACAGCGACGCCTTCCAGCCACCGAACGAGTAGTAAGACATCGGCACCGGGATCGGGACGTTGATGCCGACCATGCCGACCTCGACCTCGTGCTGGAACTTGCGGGCGGCGCCGCCGTCGTTGGTGAAGATCGCGACGCCGTTGGCGTACGGGTTGGCGTTCACCATCCTGATCGCGTCGTCGTAGGTCGCGACGCGCGTCATGCCGAGCACCGGGCCGAAGATCTCGTCCTTGTAGAT
>JAPLLF010000295.1 GCA_026387715.1 Pseudomonadota bacterium | reverse complement strand
ATGTCGTTCTTCCCGACCAAGAACGTCGGGGCCGTCGGCGATTCCGGCGCGGTGGTGAACGACGAAGCCGCCCTCGCCGATCGGATCGTGCGCCTGCGCTCGCACGGCGCGCGCCCGAAGTACCATCACGGCCTGCTCGGGGGGAACTTCCGGCTCGATGCCCTCCAGGCCGCCGTACTCGGGGCCAAGCTCCCGCACCTCGCGCGGTGGACCGCCACGCGCCGCGCGCACGCCGCGCGCTACCGCGCGTTGTTCGCCGGGGCGTCGGCGATCCCGCCCGAGCTGCGGCTGCCCACCGACGATCCGGCGCACGTCTATCACCAGTTCGCGATCCGCGCGCCCCGGCGCGACGCGCTGCGCGCGCACCTCGCGGCCGCCGGCATCGGCACCGAGGTCTATTACCCCGAGCCGCTCCACCTCGCGCCGTGCTTCGCCGAGCTGGGCTACCGCGTGGGCAGCTTCCCGATCGCCGAGCGCGCGTGCCGCGAGCTGCTCGCGCTCCCCATCCATCCGACGCTCGCGCCCGCCGCGCAGGCCTACGTCGTCGACGCGATCGCGGCGTTCTATCGAGGCTAGGGGCGATCGTCGGACAGGATCTCGATGCCACCGTCGCCGGCGTTGTCGCGCGGCGACGACCAGCACAGGTCGTCGAGCCCGTCGCCGTTGACGTCGCCGATCCACGTCGCGCTGCCGATCACGCCGGTCCGGATGCCGAAGATGAACGTCGACGGCCCCGTGATCATGTACGGCGAGGTCGCGGTCGTCGTCGTGCCGACGGGCGGCGCGTCGCCGAACCAGACCCACAGCCTGCCGACGCCACCTTGCACGCCGCCGAGCACGAGATCCTCGATCCCATCACCGTCGACGTCCGGGTTGCTGCGAGCGTCGAACGTGCCGATCGCCGCGCCCAGGCGCGACACGCCGCTGGCGCCATTGATGGTCGCGAGCACGACGCCGGCGTCGGTCGTGCGGGCGACGCCCGCGGTGCCGAGCGTGGCGCCGTCGACGATCAGCACGCGTCCGAACGTGTTGATGTACGGCGCCGCGATGACCAGCTCCCGCACGCCGTCGCCCGTGCGATCCGGGATCGAGCCGACCTGCGAGCCCCAGTTCGTCGCGGTCGCGGTGGTGACGAGGTCGATCCGCACGTCGCGGCCGACGGTGAACGGTCGCAGCGAGAAGCCGGGCGCGGGCTGCGTGCCGTCGCCGCGCGCTACGAACACTGAGTCGCCGGCCGTCGTCGTGTTGTCCGCCGTCGAGATGATCAGGTCGTCGCCGACGGCATGGAGGATCGTGCCGAACTGGTGGTTCGCGGTCGCCGTCGGATCGACGAGCAGCGCCACGGTCGCGCCGCCGAGCCCGGTGGCGTCGACGTCCGACAGCGCGACGCTGGCGGCGAGCGGGCCGTAGATCATCGTCACGCCACCGACGCCGCCACCCCCGGCGGGCGAGCTCGCGACCAGGTCGTCTCGGCCGTCGCCGTCGAGGTCGGTCGCGACCAGGGCCGCGCCGAGGTTGCCGGCTGCGTACCAGCCGGGCGTCGCGGCGACCGTGATCGCGAAGCTCGCGTCGTCGATCGTTTTCGCGCCGGCGCCGAGCGCGGCGTGCGAGAACACCACCACGCGGCCGGCGCTCGTCGAGGTCCCCGCGGTGCCGGGGACGCCGATCACGAGATCGTCTCCGGCTGCCGACCAGCGCACGGTCGCGAGCGAGCTGCCGACGCGCTGGTTGGGCGCGGTGCCGCGGATCGTCAGCGCCGGCGAGGCCGCGAGGCCGTGCGGGCCGCCGAGGTAGACGTAGACGGCGCCGGCGTTGCTGCCCGCCGTCGTCTGGGTCGGCGCGGCCACGGCGAGATCGTCGTAGGCGTCGTCGTCGAAGCGGCCGTAGGCGACGGCCGACCCGAACCCGAGCGCGCCGAGCGTCGCGTTGGGCCCGCCGATGGCGCCGGTCTGATCGAAGCTCGGCGTGATCGGGCCGACGATCGCCGCGACCGCGCGATTGCCCGCCGCGTCGAACGTCGCGATCCCCAGCCACACCGGCGTGCCGGTGTCGGCGGGCGCGATCGCCAGCGCCTCGGCGGTCCCCGGCTCGGCCGGCGCGGTCGTGGCGAGCACGCTTCCCGTGGTGTCGAAGTTCGCGTCGGTGAGCGCGGTCGTCGACAGCCTCGCGACGTAGTGATCGACGCCGCTCGGCGCCGTCCACGTCGCGTCGATCCGCGTGCGATCGGGCGAGCCGGCGACGAAGTCCGTGATCGCCGGCGGATCGACGACGTCGACCGCGAGCACGAGGGACGCGACGCCGGCCGACGCGCCCGCGACGGCGTTGACGACGATCGTGTGATCCGGCGGCGCCTGCGCGACCGTGATCGTCCGACACCACGACGTGCCGGTCACCGTCGCCGGCTGGGCGGCGCCGCCATCGATCGCGACGGTCACCGCGGCGCCGCTGGTGCTGACCGTGCCGCACAGCGGGAACGTGAGGTCGGTGCCGCTCACGATGCCATCGTGCTCGTTGACGAGGCCATCGGCAGCCGGGGCCGCGAAGCTCACGGTCAGGTTCGACAGGGTGAGCGTGCACGCGGGCGAGACGCCCAGGTTGCCGAGCGCGTCGGTGCCGCGCCCGATGAAGGAGTTGATCCCCGGCGCGAGCGTCACCATGACGTCGGTGCTTGCGGCCAGGATCGACGAGCCGCTGGCGTTGGTCACCGCGAGCTGGCGCGTCACGGCCGCGGGCGCGGTCACGCGGGCGACGACCTGCACGCCATCGAGCACCGGATCGGCGTCGTTGGCCACCGACACCGGCGACCCGCACGCGAGGGCAGGAGCCACGATCGCGACGTCGACCGCCGGCGCGAGGTTGTCGAACGTGATCGTCGTGGCCGCGGTGGTCGGCACCCCCGACGCGGTCGTGACCGCCACCGTGCACGGGGTCGTGGCCTCGCAGGGCGAGCTCGTGCACACCGTCGCGCGCAGCGTCAGCGCGCCACCCGCCGGCACCACTCCCGACGGAGAATTCGACCCGCAGGTCGACGTCACCGTGCGCCCGACGCAGGCCGCGCCCACGGTGACCCCGACGTCGACCTGCGCGCCGTTGGCCGCGTTGCCGTCGGCGTCGATCGTCACGGGCGTGGTCGGCGCCGTGATCGCCAGGTCGCAGCCGTCGAGCACGACCGTGTAGGCGTGCGTGACCTCGCAGGGATTGAGCGCGTGATCCTGGGTCGCGAGGCGGACGTCGTAGCTCACGCCGGACGTCGCCGGGAGCGTGATCGTCGCCACGCCGGTGCCGTCGCCGGCGAGCGTGCCGGTCGCGACGACGGGCGACCCGCCGACGGTGGTCGACACCTCGAACGGCTCGGACTCGACGTCGGCGCCGATCGCGGCGACCTCGACCGCGAGCTGGAGGCCGTTGCTGAGGTCGTGATCGGCATCGACGCCGGGCGTGATCATCGAGCCCGGCGCGGGCGCGGTGACGTCGCACGCCGGGGCGATCGAGTCGACGAACAGCGGGAGCACCGTCGAGGTCAACGTCGTCGTCGCGCCGGGATCGTGGCACACCGCGCGCAGCGCCACCTGCCCCTCGTGGAGCGTGGTGGTGATCGAGGCGGTCCCGCCCGGGGCGGCCCCGGTCCCCACGCGCTCGTCACCCGCCGCCGACGTCGCGTAGACGTCGACCGCCCAGTCGGCGCGCGTCGCGACGGTGAGCGTCGCCTGGGCCGACGTCAGCACGGCGAGCGGCGCGTAGAACTCGTTGGTCGCCGGGACCGGCACGATGGCGAGCTCGCAGCCCGTGCCCGCGAGCACGTCGAACGTCACCTCGTCGCGCCCCTCGCCACACGTCGAGGTCGCCGTGGCGCGCACCGTGGCGCGCGGCGTCGGCACGGTCACGCGGACGTTCGCCTCGCCGAGGCCGTCGACGGCGGCGGTCGCGGTCGACGTGACGTGCCCGTCGCCGTCGAGGATCACCAGCTCGACGAGCTCGCCGCTGGCGAGCGAGGTCCGCACGCGGAGGTCCCCCTGGACGCCCGGGGCCGGATCGAGATCCTGGGTGATGTTCGTGGTCTGCACGGCGACGAAGACGTCGCTCTTGCACAGCAGCGGATCGCCGCATCCCCAACTACCCAACGAGAGCGCGGCGGCGGCCGCGGCGATCCCCATGACGCGCATCCGCGAATTGTACGGCTACAAGCGTGGCGCAAGCCACTTCCAGTATCGGGCCACCCCTTCGGCGGGTGGGGTCGTCGGGTGGTAGTCCAGGAGCGCCCGGGCGCGATCGACGTTGGCGTAGGTGATCGGGACGTCTCCGGGCTGGTCCGGCTGGCGGTCGATCACCGCCGCCTTGCCGACGACCTGCTCGATCGTGGCGACCAGGTCGGCGAGCGAGATCGTCTGCGTGCCGCCGAGGTTCACGATGTCGTACTGCGCCGGCGCCACGCGCTCGATGGCGGCCACGACCCCGGCGACGATGTCGTCGATGAACGTGTAGTCGCGCCGCGACGAGCCGTCGCCGTACAGCGTGATCGGCTGGCCGGTCGCGATCGCGCGGGTGAACTTCGCGATCGCCATGTCCGGGCGCTGGCGCGGCCCGTAGACCGTGAAGAACCGGAGCGCGAGCACGCCGAGCCCGAACAGGTCGCGATACGCGCTGAGCTGCAGCTCGTTCATCCGCTTGGTGGCGGCGTACGGTGACGCCGGCGTCAGGCACGGATCGTCCTCGCGGAAGGCCGCGATCTGCGCGCCGTGCTTGGCGCCGTACACCGACGAGCTGCTCGCGAACACCAGCCGTTGCTTGCCGAGCTGGCGCAGCCGCTCGATGATCACGCCGGTGCCCTCGATGTTGGTCCGCAGGTAGCGGAGGGGATCGGCGAGCGAGGGGCGCACCCCGGCGAGCGCCGCGAGGTGACACACGACGTCCACGCTGTCGTCGATCGCCCGGGCGATCGCGTCGCTGTCGCAGATGTTGCCCTCGACGAGGTCCACGCCGCTGGCGACGACGTCCTTGGCCGTCGCGCGCTTCACCTCGCTGGGGTAGAGGTAGCCGTCGAACGAGTCGATCCCCGTGACGCGGTGGCCGCGCTGGGTGAGGGCCGAGCTGACGTGCGATCCGATAAACCCCGCGGCGCCGGTGACGACGATGTGCATGCGGCGGCACTATACTCGGGTCGTGATCGGAGGAATCGTGTGGTTCACGGGCCTGTCGGGCGCCGGCAAGTCCACCCTGGCCAACGCCGTCGCGGCGGCCATCCACGCAGCCACGGCGCGACCCCTCGAGGTGCTCGACGGCGACGACATCCGCACGTTCCTGTCGGCCGGGCTCACGTTCACGCGCGCCGATCGCGACACCAACGTCCGACGGATCGCCTACGTCGCCCGCCTGCTCGCGAAGCACGGCACCCTCGTGTTCGTCGCGGCGATCGCGCCGTACGCCGAGACCCGCGCGGAGATCCGCGCCGCCAGCGTGGCCGCCGGCCACCGGTTCGTCGAGATCTTCGTCGACGCCTCGCTCGAGACCGTCACGGCGCGCGACGTCAAGGGCCTCTACAAGCGCGCGCTCGCCGGCGAGATCCCGCACTTCACCGGCGTCTCCGATCCGTACGAGGCGCCGACCGCGCCCGAGCTCGCGGTGCCGAGCGATCGCGAGGCGCTCGACGCGTCGACGGCACGCGTGGTCGCGCTGCTTCGCGAGCTCGCGCTAGTCGCCGAGCAGTAGCCCCGCGGCCACCGTCTCGTTGGTCGTCTCGTCGACGAGGATGAACGAGCCGGTCGCCCGGTTCTGCTTGTACGGATCGTAGATGATCGGCGTCATCGCGCGCAGCCGGATGCGGCCGAGGTCGTTGAGCCCGAGCGTGTGGAGCGTCTCGTCGCGGTGGCCGGTGTTGACGTCCATCCGGTACAGCACGTCGGTCACCATCGCGCGCGACCACCGCGTCGTGTGCTTGAGCGCGTAGCGCCCCTGCACCTGCAGCGGCCGATCGGCCATCCAGCAGATCATCGCGTCGAGGTCCTGGCCGACCGTCGGCTGGTTGTTGGGTCGGCACAGCATGTCGCCGCGCGACAGGTCGACGTTGTCGGCGAGGTGGATCGTCACGCTCATCGGCGGGAACGCCGCCTCGACCTCGACGCCGTGCTGCTCGATCCGGGTGATCTTCGTCGGCACGCCGCTCGGCAGCACCAGCACCTCGTCGCCGACGCGCAGCACGCCGCCGGCGACCTGCCCGGCGTAGCCCCGGTAGTCCGGATGTTGCTCGGACTGCGGGCGGATCACCCACTGGACCGGGAACCGCACGTCGATCAGGTTCCGATCGCTCGTGATGTGCACGGTCTCGAGGTGATGGAGCAAGGTCGGCCCGTGATACCAGGGCATCTCGACGCTGCGCTCGACGACGTTGGCGCCGGTCAGCGCGCTCATCGGGATGAACGCGATGTCCTGGATGTCGAGCCGCGCCGCGAAGTTGCGGAACTCGTTCTCGATCCGCAGGAACGTCTGCTCGTCCCAGCCCACGAGATCCATCTTGTTGACCGCGAACACCAGGTGCGGGATGCGGAGCAACGACGCGATGAACGCGTGGCGACGGCTCTGCTCGAGCAGCCCGTGGCGGGCGTCGACGATCACGATCGACAGCTGCGCCGTCGACGCGCCGGTCACCATGTTGCGCGTGTACTGCACGTGGCCGGGGGTGTCGGCGATGATGAACTTGCGCCGCTTTGTCGCGAAGTAGCGATACGCGACGTCGATCGTGATCCCCTGCTCGCGCTCGGCGCGCAGGCCGTCGGTGAGCAGCGCGAGGTTGACGCGCTCGTCGCCGCGCCGCCGCGACACGTCCTCGACGTGCTGGACCTGATCCTCGAACACGGTCTTGGTGTCGTAGAGCAGGCGCCCGATCAGGGTGCTCTTGCCGTCGTCGACGGAGCCGGCCGTCGAGAACCGGAGCAGCTCGCCTTCTTCGTCGATCCCTGGCATCAGAAGTACCCTTCGCGCTTGCGATCTTCCATCGCGGCCTCGGTGAACCGATCGTCGGCGCGGGTCGCGCCGCGCTCCGTGAGCCGGGCGGCGGCGACCTCCGCGATGACCTCGTCGAGCGTGCTCGCCGGCGAGCTCACGGCGCCCGTGCACGTCATGTCGCCGATCGTGCGGAACCGGACGACCTGCTCAATAACCTTCTCGCCGGGGAGCAGCGTCACGAACGGGTTCTGCGCGTACAGCATGCCGTCGCGCGAGAACACCTCGCGGCGATGGGCGAAGTAGATGTCGGGCAGCGGGATGTCCTCGGCGGCGATGTACTGCCAGACGTCGAGCTCGGTCCAGTTCGACAGCGGGAAGATGCGCAGGTGCTCGCCGCGCTTCACGCGGCCGTTGTAGAGCGACCACAGCTCGGGTCGCTGGTTCTTGGGATCCCACTGCCCGAACTCGTCGCGGTGCGAGAAGATCCGCTCCTTGGCGCGGGCGCGCTCCTCGTCGCGCCGGGCCCCACCGATCGCCGCATCGAACTTGTTGTCGAGCAGCGCGTCGAGCAGCGTCGTCGTCTGCAGGCGGTTGCGCGACGCGCGGGGGCCGGTCTCCTCGGCGACGCGGCCCTTGTCGATCGAGTCCTGGACGTGCGCGACGATCAACCGCTCGCCGAGCTCGGCGACCCGGCGGTCGCGATACACGATCGTCTCGGGAAAGTTGTGGCCGGTGTCGACGTGGAGCAGCGGGAACGGAAACCGCGCCGGTCGGAACGCCTTCTCGGCCAGCCGGAGCAGCACGATCGAGTCCTTGCCCCCCGAGAACAGGAGGCAGGGTCGCTCTCGCTCCGCGGCGAGCTCCCGCATGATGTGGACCGCCTCGTCCTCGAGCGCACGGAGGTGGGATCTGCGGTAGGTGATCACGGCTTCCGTTATACCGGATGCCGCGTCTTACACATCAAGACTTCACGTGAAGTTTGATAGGGTCCGCCGCCATGAAGATCGCCATGATCGGAACCGGCTACGTCGGCCTCGTCAGCGGTGCTGGCTTCGCGGACTTCGGTCACGACGTCACCTGCGTCGACATCGACGCCGATCGCGTCGCCCGGCTGAAGCAAGGGGAGATCCCGATCCACGAGCCGGGGCTCGGCGAGCTGGTCAAGCGCAACACGACCGTCGGTCGCCTACATTTCACGACGCACACCGTCGAGGCGGTCGCGGGCGCGCAGATCGTGTTGATCGCCGTCGGCACCCCCACCGGCGAGGACGGCTCGGCTGACCTCCAGTACGTGCTCGAGGCTGCCCGGCAGATCGGCGCGGCGCTCACCGGCTACGCGGTCATCGTCACCAAGAGCACGGTCCCCGTCGGCACGTCGGACAAGGTGCGCGCGATCGTGGCCTCGGTGACCATGCACCCGTTCGCCGTCGCGTCGAACCCCGAGTTCCTCAAGGAGGGCGACGCGGTCAACGACTTCCTCAAGCCGGCGCGCGTGGTGATCGGGGCCGACGATCCCAGGGCGATCGACCTGCTCCGCGACGCCTATCGCGGCGTCATGCGGACAGGTGATCGGATCCAGGTCATGGACATCCGCTCGGCCGAGCTCACCAAGTACGCGGCCAACGCGATGCTCGCGACTCGAATCTCGTTCATGAACGAGCTGGCACGGCTGGCCGACGCGGTCGGCGCGGACATCGAGGCGGTCCGCAAGGGCATCGGCTCCGATCCCCGGATCGGCGCGAAGTTCCTGTTCGCGGGCGCCGGGTTCGGCGGGAGCTGCTTCCCCAAGGACCTCCGCGCGCTGCTCCACACCGGGCGCGAGAACGACGTCCCGCTGCAGGTCGTCGACGCGGTCGAGCGTGCGAACGAGCGCCAGAAGAAGGTCCTGGGCGAGCGGGTCCTCGCCCATTTCGGTGGCAACGTCGCGGGCAAGCGCATCGCGATCTGGGGCCTGGCGTTCAAGCCCGAGACCGACGACATCCGCGAGTCGCCCGCGCTGACGGTGATCGAGCAGCTGCGCGCCGGCGGTGCCACCCTGGTGGGCTACGACCCCGCCGCGATGCCGAACGTCGCGGCGCAGTATCCAGGCCTGATCGAGCTCGCCACGGACGCGTACGCGGCGGCCCGCGGCGCGGACGCTGTGGTGCTCGTCACAGAGTGGCACGAGCTCCGGCATCCGGATCTCGCCCGGCTGACGTCGCTCATGCGCGGCAAGGCGCTGTTCGACGGTCGTAACGTCTGGACACCACAGGAAGTTCGCGCGGCAGGCTTCGATTATTACGGCATCGGGCGTGGACGCACGGCATGAACGTTTCCAGACGTGTAGGCGACTAAGTAGCCTGCGCAATTGATCTGCCGGTTCCGGGCTGAGATGCTCGCGCGCTCACGGAAAGCTCCTCATGACTCAACGCATCCTCGCTGGAATTCTCGGTACGTGCCTCGTGGCCGTTCCCTCGGTGGCTCTCGCCGAAGCGGATCTGCAGACGAGCTCTGCCACAGCGGGCGGCGATCTCACGTTCAGCACGTTCGATCCGTCCAACGCGGTCTCGCCGATCTCGATCGTCGAGGGTCCCGGCGTCAAGGTCGGTGAGGGGACCGTGCTCCATCCGGTGTTCGGCGTCGAGACCGGCTTCACCTCGAACGTGTTCTACAACGAGACCTCCGAGCCGGCGGGCATCCTCCGTCTGATGGCGCAGATCGGGACCGCGTCGCTCAACCAGGGGCGCCTGTCGCCGTCGGCGAGCGGCGAGGAGGTCCCCGGCGACACCGGCGCGTTCCAGTACAAGGCCGATCTCCGCCTGGCGTACGACCAGCCGCTGTCGTCGAACAACACGGTCACGTCCACCGGCGGCCTCGGCATCGGCGCCACGTTCCGCGGCATGGTCAACCCGATGGGCCGGTTCTCGTTCGGCTTCGACGAGGGCTTCCTCCGGATGATCCGCGCGTCGAACTTCGAGACGCGCACCAACGAGAACCGCGACGTCAACACCCTCCAGCTGTCGCTGCTGTGGCATCCGGAGGACCGCTCGCTCAGCGCGTACTTCTACGCACGCAACACGATCGACGTGTTCGAGAAGACCGGCACGCTCTATCCGGATCGCATGGATTCCCGCGTCGGCTTCCACCCGATGTGGCGGCTGTTCCCGCAGACCACCATCTACGCGGACGCCTCGATCGGCTACGTCGACGGCCTGGGATCGTCGACAGCAACGGCCCAGAAGGTGGCGTCGATGCCGCGGGTGCTGCGCGCCGGCATCGCGACGTTGCTCACGGTCAAGACGTCGGTGAACCTGTCGGCTGGCTACACCAACGGGTTCTACGCGTCGGGGTCGAACTTCTCTGCGCCGGTCGTCGACGCGGGCGTCACCTACCGCTACAGCCCGATGGGCAAGCTGACGGTCAGCTACGGCCTCGCGTATGCCGACTCGCTCAACGCGAACTACTACCGCGACCACGTGCTCCGCGCGCAGATCCAGCACCTCGTGGTGCCGTTCGCGCTCCTCGTCGAGCCGTCCATTCACCTCCGCGAGTACAACGGCGTGAGCGTGATGAACGCCTCGTCGCCGGTGCGCGACGACGTGATCGCCTCGGTCACCGCGGGCATGTTCTATAACTTCCGCAACTGGATCGCGATGACGCTGAACTACCGGTTCACGACGGTGCAGACGGACTTCACGTACATGGAAGCCACCGGCCAGACGGTGGATCCTAGCTACAACCGTCACGAGCTGCTCCTCGGCGTTCGCGCCGCCCTCTAGTCGACGTGATCCGCGTCGGCGTCATCGGCGCTGGCGCGTGGGGCCTGCAGCACGTGCGCGTCCTCGCGAAGGAGCCGCGGTGTGCGCTCGTCGCGATCGCCGATCTCGATCCGCGCGGGCGGCTGGCCGCCGGGCTGATCGCGCCCACGGCGCGGCTCGACGCCGATCCCGCGCCGCTGCTCGCCGACCCCACGATCGACGCGATTGTGATCGCGTCGCCGGCGCCGACCCACGCGGCGCTCGCCCACGCGGCGCTCGCGGCCGGCAAGCACGTCCTCGTCGAGAAGCCGCTCGCGATGTCGCTCCCCGAGGCGATCGCGCTCCGCGACGCCGTACACCCGCCGACGGTCGCGATGGTCGGGCACCTGATGGTCTATCACCCGGCGGTCGTCCGGCTCCGCGAGATCCTGCGGTCGGGTGCGCTCGGGACGCTCCACTACCTCCACTCGACCCGCGTCAACCTCGGCCGGCTCCGACAGGACGAGAACGCGCTGTGGAGCTTCGGGCCGCACGATCTCGCGATGATCGACTTCCTCGTCGGGCTCGAGCCCCAGAGCGTGGTCGCGCGCGGGCAGTGCGTGCTCCAGCCCACGATCGAGGACGTCGTGTTCCTCACGCTGCGCTACACCACCGGCGAGATGGCGCACGTCCACCTGTCGTGGCTGTCGCCGCGCAAGGAGCGCCGGCTCACCCTCGTGTGCTCGCAGAAGATGGTCGAGTTCGACGACGTCGCGGCGGACAAGCTGCGGATCTACGACAAGGGCTACGACCGGCCACCCGAGTTCACCGAGTACGCGCAGTACCTCACGCTGCGCGACGGCGACGTGTTCATCCCCAAGCTGGCGATGCAGGAGCCGCTCCAGCTCCAGCTCCGGCACTTCCTCGACTGCATCGAGCACGGCCAGACCCCGCTGACCGACTTCGCGAGCGCGGCGCGCGTGATCGCGATCCTCGCCGCCGCCCAGGCCTCCCTCGCGCGGGACGGCGCGCCGGTGACCATCTCGCCTAACTTGCTTGAATCAAACGCGGATTAGATTCGTGATCCAGGGTCGATAGGACCGTGATATCTCACAACGCGTTGAACGGCCGACCTCGCGGTGGCCACTAAGAAGCGCGCGGAGCCAACCAGCTCTCGAGGACGTTCGTGGAACCAGGCGATCAGCACCAGCAAGCACTCAGCGACGATCACGAGGAAGAGCCGCTGTTCAGCGTCGACTTCCGGCGTTACTTCGCCGCGATCCGGAAGTACATCTGGCTGATCGCCGCGCTCGTGGTCGTGGCGATCGGCGGCGCGATCCTCTACACGTCGCGGGTCACCCCGATCTACGAGGCGAAGGCGTCGGTCCAGATCGAGCCGCGGCTGCCCGATCTGCTCGGCACCGCCGGGGACATGTTCAACGTGGCGGGTGGCGCGAACACCAGCGAGTACTACAAGCAGCAGCGCCAGGTGCTCGGCAGCTACACGCTGTGCAAGCAGACCGTCACCGACTTCGACCTCGCGGCCAAGCTGCTGACCGAGGGCGAGACCAAGTCGCTGCCGCGCGAGGACCAGATCGATCTGGCGACGCGCCGGTTGTCGCAGATGATCGTCGTCAAGTATCCCGAGCTCGATCGCATCATGTACGTGATGGTCCGCAGCTCGGATGCCAAGCTCGCGACCGAGATCGCCAACGATCACGTCACGACCTACATCAACTACGCCAAGGGGCTGCTGTCCTTGAACAGCAGCGTCGCGTCGGAGGCGCTCCAGAACGAGTTCAACGAGACCGAGGCGAAGCTGCGGGCAGCCGAGGACAAGATCTACAAGTTCCAGGCCGAGAACGACATGATCGCGGTGACGCTCAAGGAGCACCAGGATCTCGTGACCCAGAACATCATGAGCTTCACGCAGAAGCTCAACGACGCACGTGGCGAGGAGATCGCGGTGTCGGCGCGACTGAGCGAGATCAAGAAGGAGGCGGGTGCGGAGGTGCTGTCGACGCCGATCGCGATGATGGGCCACAGCGCGTCGTTCGAGCAGCTCCGGGCGCTGTACTACGGCGAGAAGATCAAGCTGCTCGAGCTGTCGAAGGATCTCGGCCAGAAGAACCCCGACTACCTCGCGCAACAGCAGAAGGTCGACGAGCTCTACAAGTCCCTCGAGGGCGAGGTGAAGATCATCGTCCAGGGGACGACCGATCTGCGCGCGGCGTCGCTGACCACGACCACCGCGCTCGCCGCCGAGGTCGAGAAGTACAAGGACGAGGCCAAGCGGCTGTCGCCCAAGATCATCCAGTACCACGAGTTCGAGCGCGAGCGGAAGCTGATCGAGGATCAGTACAACATCCTGCGCGCGCGGCTGTCGACGACGCAGATGACCGGCAACATGAGCCAGGCGATCTCGAACGTCCACCCGCTCGATCCGGCGCTGGTGCCGACCAAGCCGGTGTCGCCGCGCCTCCACGTCAACGTCGCCGCGGCCGCGGTCGTCGCGCTGGTGATCGGGTTCGCGCTCGTGCTGCTGACGGTGTTCCTCGATCGGTCGCTCAAGACCGCGCAGGACGCGGCGCTGGCGGTCGGCGCGCCGGTGCTCGGCGTGATCCCGACCCTCGGCGAGGAGGTCGGCAAGGAGCTGCGCTCGCGCGACATGTACGTGCACGAGCATCCCAGCTCGCACGTGGCCGAGTGCTGCCGCGTGCTGCGCACGAACGTGATGTTCAGCGCGCCCGACAAGGAGCTCAAGGTCCTGCTCGTCTCCAGCGCCAACGCGCAGGAGGGCAAGACCACAACCGTCATGTACCTCGGGACGACGATGGCCCAGAGCGGCCAGCGCGTGCTGCTGATCGACACCGACATGCGCCGCCCGCGCCTCCACCTGTCGACCGGCGTGGATCGCGAGCCCGGGCTGTCGACGCTGATCCTCGGCGACGACAACTACGACGACGTGATCAAGCCGACGGTGATCCCGAACCTGTTCGTGCTGCCGTGCGGCCCGCTGCCGCCGAACCCGGCCGAGCTCCTGATGACGAAGCGGTTCGCGCACGTGCTCGAGGAGCTGTCGAAGCGATTCACCAAGATCATCCTCGACTCACCGCCGCTCCAGCCGGTGACCGACGCCGTGGTGCTGTCGATGCACGCCGAGGGCGTCATCCTCGTCGCGCGCTCCGGCAAGACGATCCGCGACGAGCTCAAGCGCTCGGCGCGCATGATCCGCCGCGTCAACCGTCCGATCTTCGGCGTCGTGCTCAACGAGCTCGATCGCAGCCAGCGCGACTCGTACTACTACAGCTACTACGGCTATCCGAAGGGCGACGGCGAGGGTGGCAACGCGCCACCGCCGCTCGCCGCCGTGGGCTAGGACGGGCTAGGACGGGCTAGGACTCGGCCACAGGGGTTCTGACCGATTGCGGTCGTTGACGCGTTTGACGTCGACTTCGTCGTCGACCCCCTTCGTTGTCGCCTTGAACGGCGACGTTGAGGACACGGTCGACGTGAGATCGAGGAGACGTTGAACCGGCGCTTCCGTCGTGCACCTAACCGATCGACCCGAAACGACGAAACCCGCCGAGCGGGCGGGTTGCTTGTTCGCGCCGAGGTCGCGAATCAATCGTCGGGCGACGCGTAGCCGGGGTTCTCGAGATCGTGCCCACCGTCGTCGTCGGTGACGGTCGGGATGTGGCCATCGGTCGAGAACGAGTTGTTGGTCTCCGTCGCGAGGCGCTTGGAGTCGACACACGCCTTGGCGTCCTCGGTGACCTCGCGGATGTCCTTCGCCTTGTCGCGGAGCGCGGCCATCGACGCCTCGGTCTGCACCGGCGAGCTGAACAGATCGTCGGCGATCCTCATGTGGCCGTTGAGCAGCACGACCTTGTCGTTGATGCAGTTGAGCCGGATCGGATCCTTGTCCTCACGCGCCTTGGCCTGGAGCCGCGACATCGTCTGGTGATCCGCCCAGATCGATCGCTGGATCGACAGCAGGTCCTTCGTGTTGACCACCTCGTCAGGCTTGTTGTCCGCGTAGAGCAGTGCGCTGCCTGCTCCCAGGACAGTGACGAAGATCGCTTTGGTGAGGAATTTCATGCGGTTCTCGGAGGCCAAAGGGGAGCGTACGTGTGGGCAGGTGCCCTGTCAACGTTGGAGGGTTAGTGTGCGGGGAGATCGTTTCGTTCATGGTTGCGACCGTGAACGTCGGTGGTCTACAAGGCGTCTTACCCGAGCCGGTCCATGGAACGCTTCATCTTGAGTCTCGCGCTGTTAGCCTCTCTCACGGCCTGCCGGGACGATCCGCCGACCAACTACCCGACGGCCATCACGATCGATGAATCGACCCTCCCGCTCGGACCGGGAGACAAGCTGAACCTGGTCGTGTTCTACGGCTCCAAGACCATCAGCGCGACCTACGTGCTCGACTCCCAGGGCGCGATCTCGGTGCAGTACATCGGCACGGTGAAGGCGGGCGGTCGGACCGCGTCGACGGTCCGTCAGGAGATCCAGGAGCGGCTCGGCGATGGCTACCTGCAGAACCCGCTCGTCCAGCTCGACGTCGTCGAGCTCAACTCGCTGACGTTGTCGGTCTCGGGCATGGTCGGCAAGACCGGCAACATCCGGTTCAAGCCGGGGCTCACGATCACCGACGCGATCGCCCTCAGCGGTGGGTTCACGCCGCTCGCGCGCAAGAACATGGTGAAGGTCACGCGCGTCACCCAGGGCGCGCCGCAGACCTACAAGCTCCCGGTCGAGCGGATCCAGGAGGGCGAACGGCCGAACTTCCCGATGCTTCCGGGAGACGACGTGTTCGTCCCCGAGCGGCCCTGGTAGTCATGCGGGTTCGCGATCGCGTCACGTTCGCGCTCGTCGCGATCGCCCTGCTGACCTCGGTCCTCGTCGTCGGCGGCGTCCTGCGCTGGACCCAGGCGATCGTCGCCGGGGTGGTCGCGCTGGCGCTGCTGACGCAGATCCGCTCGCGCCGGACGATCGGTCGGTCCCCGCTCGTCCTCCTGCTGAGCATCGCGGTCGGGCTCACCGCGCTGCAGCTCGTGCCGCTGCCTGACGGCCTGCTCGCGCGGCTCGATCCGGTCGGTCACCAGCTTCGCCTCGATGGCCTCGCGATCGCCGGCACGTCGTCGTGGTCGTGCATCTCGCTCGATCCGGCGCACACGCTCGGCGCGCTCGCGTTCCTGATCATCCTGCTCGGCGTCGCCCTGCTGTCGCTCCGGATCGCCGCGCACGAGCGCGGGCGCTACATGTTGCTCGCCGGTGTCGCGATCGCGTGTGGCCTCGCCGCGCTCGCGACTGGCATCCACACCCTCGTCGGGGCAGACGCGCTGTACGGGCTCTACGAGCCCCAGCGCGCGAAGGCGGGCCCCGTGTTCGGGCCGTTGCTCAACCCCAATCACCTCGGTGGGCTGATGGCGATGGGCTCGGTGCTGTCGCTCGGGCTCGCGTTCTATCACCGCCAGATCACGCAGCTGCGCGTGCTGTGGATCGTCATCGCGGTCGGCTGCGTCGTCGTGATGGGGATGTCGCTGTCACGCGGCGCGATGGTCGGCTTCGGGATCGGGCTGCTCACGGCGGCCGGCGTGGCGATCGCCAGCCGCACGGTGTCCGCGACGCCGCGCCGTCGACGGAGCGGGATCCGGACCGAGGTGCTGATCGCGATCGTCGTCGGCCTCGGGCTCGTGATCGCGCTCTACTTCACGGCCGGCAACGTCGTGTCGCAGCTCGGGGACACCGCGATCACCGAGGTCGATCAGCCGGGCAGCAAGTTCGCGGCGTGGAAGAGCTCGCTCCAGCTCGTCGCCGAGAGCCCGTGGGTGGGGGTCGGGCGTGGCGCGATCGAGTCCACGTTGACGCGGGTCAACCCGGGGAGCGGTCACTTCACGTACTCCCACCTGGAGAACGAGTACCTGTCCGCCGTCGTCGAGTGGGGGATCCCCGGGACGGTGTTGCTCGCGCTGGCGGCGGGCTGGTGTCTGCTCGTCGCGTTCCGGCGCCGGCTCGACGGCCCGCTGGCGGCGGCCGCGCTCGGGGCGCTCGCGGTCATCGTGTTCCAGAGCTCGGTGGATTTCGGGATCGAGATCCTCGGTGTCGCGGTCCCGTTCACGATCGTCGCGAGCACGGTCCAGCTCGCCGCGCTGCGCGAGACCGACGAGTCCTACGTCCGCATCCTCGCGCGTCGGCTGGTCGTGCTGGTGCCGCTGATCGGGAGCACGGTGGTGCTGCTGTTGCCGATGACGACGACGCTGCGCGAGGATCACGACGACCTCGACGAGACGCCGACCGTCGAGCGGAGCCGCGAGATCATCGCGCGCCATCCGCTCGACTACCTCGCGTACGGGCAGGCCGCGACGAAGATCGCGCGCACCGACGGGGCGGTGCGCTACCTCAACCACGCCCTGCGCCTCCACCCGACGTACCCGGGCCTGCACCGGATCGCGGCGCGCATGCTCGTGAGCATCGGCCAGCCGGCGCAGGCCGCGATCGAGTACGGGCTCGCGATGAACGCCGAGCCGTACCCGCGCCAGCTGCTCGCCGAGATCCTGAAGATGCTGCCCGATCCCGCGCACGCCGCGGCCGCGATCCCGACCGACTACAAGAACTTCGACGGCATGATGCGGTCACTTCGCGATCTCAAGCGCCCCGACATCGCGATGGGCTGGCTCGAGCGCGTCGCCGAGCGCCCGCAGCACGATCTCCGGGTGATCGACCTGCTCTATCGGATGGCGATGGATCACCAGGCGTACGACGCGGCGAAGACCGCCGCGGAGCTCCGGCTGCGCGTCGCGCACACGACGACGTCGAAGGTGCAGCTCGCCAAGGTGTTGTTCGTGCGTCACGAGTACGATCGCCTGCTGGTCGATCTCGCCGACGTGGCGACGTGGACCGGCCGGATCGACGAGAAGGCCGAGGCGTGGCTCGTGCTGTGCGACGTCCACATCACGCAGCAGGCCTGGGATCCCGCGCTCAAGTGCATCCACCGGCTCGACGCGAGCGGGTTGGTGCTCCCGGGTGCGCGCTCCCAGATCCAGCGGCGCGTCCAGGCGATCAACGAGGCCCGCGAGCGCGAGTCCAAGCGCAAGGCGATCGAGATGATGGAACGCCAGCTGCTACAGAGTGGTGCGAACAAGTCCCATTGAGTACATCCACCCAGACTCGATAGGTTCATGCGCGCAGCGCGCGCGTGCGCACGTGTGTGCCCGCGCAGATGGTGCGCAAAACCACGCCGCGTTGCGTGGTGGTTCGCCGTTTGTCGTCGACGACGAGCACCGACGAAGCACCGGTCACAGCAACCCCACGGAGACCCCCAACGTCGCTCGAACAGGGTTGACTTGCCGTCGAGCGTGAGGTCTTCTCGGATCAATGCTGGCCAAACGTCTAGTGCCGTTATTTTTAGTCTGTCTTCAAACGATGGGGTGTGTCGACGCGCAGGAGGGCGACGAGGATGAGCTGGAGAGCGTCGAGCAGGACATCACGGCGGCGCCGATGAACCTCACGGCGACGATCACGAGCCCGTCGCAGGTCACCCTCAACTGGACTGGTCCGGTCGGCGCGACGTACGTGATCCAGCGCAGCAACACGCCGGGCACCGAGACCAACTACACGTCGAACTCGCCGGCGACGTCGACGACGTTCGTCGACGCGCACCTGCTCGCGAACACCCAGTACTGCTACGTCATCCGCGCCAACGTCGTCGGCGCCGGCGGCCTGTCCAGTCAGTCGAACGAGCAGTGCGTCACGATGTCGAGCGGCCCGCAGGCGCCGGCCGGCGTCAGCGCGCTGGCGACCTCGTCGACGTCGATCACGGTCACCTGGAACGCGGTCCCCAACGCGACGCTCTACTACATCTACATGGCGAAGGGCGCTGGCACGTATAGCTCGATCGGCACCGCGACCCCGCCGACCACGTCGTTCGTCGTCAAC
>JAPLLF010000753.1 GCA_026387715.1 Pseudomonadota bacterium | reverse complement strand
TACCGGGTCTCGCCCTTCGGCGTGATCGTCACGCTCGGGTTCGCCGTCGTCGGGAACGGCGCGGTCAGCACGCGCAGGCGCTGCTTGCCGGCGAGCGTCCCGGAGAACATCGCGGCGCCGCCCACGGCGACGGTCACGCTCGGCGGCGGCGTGGTGACGGTCCTGGCGTAGGCCTGGAGCGCGACGAGCGTGTAGACGTTGGACTGGGTGTCCCACTCCGGCGCGGCGCGCCGCGCCTTGATGAGGGCGTGGACGAGCGGGGCGAGCGCCGGGTGCTTCGGCGCGAGCTCGGCGAGCGTCGCGAGGACGACCGCGGTGGTGCGCGTCGACGTCGACATGTACGCGTAGAGGCTGCCGCCCCCCGGCTCGTCGATCAGCACGTCCGCCTTGCCGGCCACGGTCGCGAGCGCGCCGAGCTCGGTGACGAGCTTGACGACCGCCGGATCCTTGGGCCCGAGCCCCGCGGCGAGCGCGCGCGCGAGGAACGCCTTGCCGTAGATCGGCAGCTTGGCGGCGCTCGCGCTGAGCGTCGCCGCCGTCGCCTGCGCCGACTTGTCCCCGAGCACCGCCCGGACGTAGAGCGCGAACGCCTGCGAGCCGAGGTTGCCCGTCGGGTCGTAGTGCGGGCGTGCCTCGTCGGGCTTCTCGCCGTCGTTCTTGAGGTACTGGAGGCCGTCGTCGATGCGCTGCTGGTCGACCGCGAAGCCCGCCTGGCGCGCCTGGTGGAGCCCCCACAGCGCGTACGCCGTGTAGTAGGGGTCGGGCTCACCCCCCGGCCACAGCGAGAACCCGCCATACGTCGTCTGGTGCCGGCCGATCTTGCCGAGGCCCGCCTTCACGAACGCGTCGAGCTTGGGGCCGGTGAGGCCGTCGATCGCGAGCGACTCCGCGAGGTCGCGCGCCGCGATCATCGGGATCACCTTGGACGTCGTCTGCTCGAGACACCCGTAGGGATAGCCGACGAGCTCGCGCAGCGAGTCCTCCATGCCCGACAGCCCGTCGGGATCGACCGACACGACGACCTCCACCGAACCGGGGATCGCGTTGGCCGGGAGCACCAGCGGGATCGTCGTGCCGACCTGGGCCGCGCCATCGGCGACCGGCTGATCGCGCACCGGCGACGGATGCGAGATCGGGAGGTCGAACTTCACGGCGTCGGCCTCGCTGCCCATCGTCACCGAGAACGTGAGCGTCGCGTCGCCAGCGGCGATCGCGGCGAGGTCGAACAGCACCGGCACGTTGGCGTCCTTGCCGATCGGCAGCGTGCGCGTGGCGTCGCCGGTGACCTTGACGCCGTCGCTCGCGACGAGCTTCACCGTGGCGGTGCCCGCCCCGCCGGTCTCGTTGTGCACGACGACGCCGCCGCGCAGCGTGTCGCCCACGCGCGCGAACCGCGGCAGCGCCTCGTGGAGCTGCAGCGGCTTGGACACGGTGAACCGCTTGTCGCCGGAGCCGAACCGCGTCGCCTTGTCGGCGGCGACCGCCATCATGCGATACGCGGTCAGGTTGTCGGGGGCCGGGAACGTCACCGTCGCGATCCCGGCAGCGTTCGTCACCACGCCCGGCGCCCACACCGGCGTCGAGATGAACCGCTGCCGCAGCGTGCCCGGGGCATCACCGCCGGTCGCGGGCCGCGAGACGTTCGGGCCCGGGATGTCGCGCAGGTACTCGAGCTGCGTGGCGGTCGACACGCCGAGGCCCCAGGCCGCATAGAACGTCGGCACGGGATCCGGCGTCTCGTAGCCGATCAGCGACAGCACGCCCTCGTCGGCCGCGGTGATCGAGACCTCGGCGGCCACCGGCTTGCCGGCCGCATCGACGACCTTGACCGTCGCGGTGACCGGCGCGCCCGGGCGGTAGTCCGCCTGGTCGGTGGCGACCGTGACGGTGAGCCGGTTGTCCGTGGGCTGCACCGGCAGGTTGACGATGCCCATGCGCATGCGCGGCTTGCCCCGCACGCCCTCGCCGGTGCGGCCCTGCACGAGCGCCACCGAGACGTACATGTTCGGCGCGAAGTTCGCCGTGATCGGCACCGTGATGGTCTTCTGCTTCGGCGTGATCTCGACCAGGCGCTGCTCGATCACGCCGTCGCGCTCGATCGTCACGAGGCCCGTCGCGTTCGCGAGGTCGGTCTTGAGCAGCAGGGTCGCGGTGTCGCCGACCTTGTACGTCTTCTTGTCCGCGACGATGCCGAACGACAGCGTGTCGGTGCTCTCCCAGCTGCCGCCGCCGTCGCCGTAGGCGTACAGCGCGGTCGCCGCGAGCGCGGCCTCGTCCTTGTCGTCGGTCGACGCCACCTCGATCCAGTAGTTGCCGCCGGACGGTGGCGTGAACTCCAGCTCGGTGGGCTTGCCGGCGATCGTCACCGTCTTCTCGAGGATCGTCGCGACCGTGTCCTTGCACTGGTAGTTGCCGCGATAGCCCCAGTCCTCCCACACGCAGTTCCAGTCGCGGCGCGTGACCGTGACCTTCGCCGGGCCGTCGAGGACCTTGCCGTCGGGCCCGACGGCGATGACCGCGAACCGCGTCGGCTTGGCGACGTCGACGAACCAGTCCGCCGTCTTGATCCCGAAGTACTTCCGCGCGTGGAAGTACGGGATCGTGAACGTCTTGGTGATCACCTCGTTCGACGGCGAGGTGACGTTGGCGCGCACGAGCAGATCGGCGTCGGTCGTCAGCTCGTTCGGCGTGATCGCCACGGCGACCGCGGCCTTGCCGGTGGCGTCGAGCGCGGCGTGCTCCTCGGTGATCATCGTCTGCGCGTACGACGACTCGTCGTACGACGACTCGAAGCGGTGCTCGTCGGCGAACGCGAACCCGGGCAGCTGGGCGAACTCGACGCGGCGCGGCCGGCTGTGCACCGCGACCGCGACCTCGCCGGTGCGCAGCGGCGCGCCGTAGAAGTAGGTCGCCGCGACCGCGGCGTGCACCTCGCCGCGGCGCACGATCTGGGTCTCGGTCGCCTTGCCGGTGACCTCGAACGTCGCCGGGCGGTACTCCTCGACGGAGAACTCGCGGGTGAACGTGCCATACGGCAGCTGCGCCCGCACCGCGTAGTCGCCGAGCCGCGCGTCGCCGGGGAGCTCGAGATCGAACCAGAAGCCGCCGAACGCCGACAGCTTCGCCTCGGTCTCGACGAACGTCTTGCCCTGCGGCCCCGACACGGTGATTTGTACTTTCTGATTTGGCGGCGGCAACCCGAGCGGCTCGCCGAGCTTGGTGAGCCGCGCGAGCCCCTTGACGTGCACCTTGTCGCCGGGGCGGTACAGCCCGCGATCCGTGTGCATGAAGCCGCGGAGCTTGGCCGCGGTGCGCTCGTAGTCGGAGGACACGTTGAAGTTCCACGCGGCGAGCCCCCCCGAGCGCGTCGGGCTGACCATCGTCCAGTCGTTCTGGAACGACGCGAAGATCCGGGCGTCGCCGAGGTCCCCCTCGCGCTCCTCGGCGTAGTGCTCGTTGGCCGCCTCGGGATCCGTGCTCGCGACGCCGCCGAGCTTGCCGGTGCCCGGGAGCACGGCCACGCCGTCGCCGTCGGTGGTGCCGGTCCACGTCACCTTGCCGGCGCCGTCCCGCACCGTCACGGTCGCGCCCGGCAGCGGCTTGCCGGTCGACAGCCGCGTCGTCCACACCAGGCCGCGCGCCCCCGACAGCTTGCTGACGACGCCGATGTCGGTGAAGTTGACGAGCACCTTCTGGCGGCCGCCGTCCTCGTACGGCTCGCGCGCGACCTCGCTCGCGCCGACCTCGACGTAGTACATGCCCGGGCCCGGCGGCGTGCCGAGCAGCTCCATCGCGCCGATCGAGTGCTGGCCCCAGGTGTTCCTGGTGCCGGTGATCGCGAGCTTCTTGTCGTGGGGGACGAGCTTGGTCTTCTTGAGATCGGCCGGCTTGGCCTCCCACCAGTCGAGGTGCGGGCGCAGCTCGTGGAAGTTCGCCGGGGTGATCTCGACCGCGCGGACGTCGAGGCTCGTGACGTTGCGCGTCCAGATCGGGATGACCGGCCGGGTGAGCTCGGCGACGAAGTAGCCCGACTCCATCGAGATCGTCGGCTTGGCGTCGGTCGTCTTGAACGCGATCGTCTGCGGCTTGGCGAGCGCCTGGCCGAAGATGTCGAGCTGCTTGGCGTCGATCGTCAGCGTGTACGCCGTGCGCGGCTCGAGCTGCACGCCGCACGACAGCCCGACGACCTCGTCGCCGAGCGCGTGGCAACGCTGCGGGAACCCGACGACCGGCGGCGTCAGCGTCAGCTGATACGGCTCGGCGAGCGGATTGGAGAACGCGAGCGCGAGCTTCAAGTTCTCGTCGGGCACGATGTCGTCGCCGCTCGGCTCGAGGCTGGCGAACGTCAGCGGCCCGTAGGTGTGGAACGCCTTGTCGAGCGGCGCGGCGATCCCGAGGTTGCCGACGGTGCCGACGAGCCCCGCGCTGCACGTGACGCGATACGCGGTGTCGGCGGCGAGCGCCACCTCGGGGACCACGGCGTAGACCTTGGTGGGGCCGGGGTTGCTCTTCGGCGCGAGCTTGACCTTGATCGGCGCCGCCCCGCCCGCGTACGAGCAGTGCGCGAGCACCTGGTCGAGCGCGACCTCCTGGGTGAACGCCACCCGGGCGACCTGATCCTTCGCCGCCCGATCGACCGAGCCGATGACGTCGACCTCGCCGGTCAAGCGCTCGGTGAAGAACTCGAACGTGTAGTCGTCGGCGAGCTCGTGGCCGTCGAGCGCGCGGGTGTCCTTGGCGACCCTGGCGACGTAGCGGGTCGAGATCGGCAGGGTCGCCGTCGGCACCAGCACGAGCGTCTTGTCGTCGGTCCACGTCGCCTCCGCGGCGAGCGCCGGGGTGAAGGTGACCGGCGGGGTCGGGGTGACGTGCTTGAGCTTGTCCCTGGCGACCATCGGGCGCGAGAACGTGAGCTGCACGTGGCCGCGCGCCTCGACCTCTCCCGTGGGAGTCCCCACGACGGTAAGGTCGCCTGGTGGCGCCTTTCCCCCGCAGCCGCTTCCCACCCAACCCAAGATCGACACGATCAGTAGTGCGCGCATACGCCGCGACAGTAGCGGATCCGGTCCGGAGCGTTGCGGCGCGGACCCGCTGTGTTCATAGTCGCGGGTGGTGCCGCCAACGGGAGTGCTTCGCTGGCTGCCAGGGGTGTGGACCATCCTGCACTACCAACGCGCGTGGCTCGTCCGCGATTTCATCGCCGGGCTGGTGCTGACGACGGTGCTGCTGCCAGCCGGCATGGGCTACGCCGCAGCGTCGGGCCTGCCGCCGATCACGGGGTTGTACGCGACGATCGCCCCGCTCGTCGCCTACGCGATCTTCGGGCCGTCGCGGCTGCTC
>JAPLLF010001016.1 GCA_026387715.1 Pseudomonadota bacterium | reverse complement strand
AACCGCGGATGCTCAGCCCAAGCGTCACCAGTGGGACTCCAAGGGGTGGGTGATGCTCGTGGAGCAGACCGTCGACTACGCGCGCCACACGCGGCGCAATCGCGACGCGAGCGACACCGATCGCATCACGGTCGGTCGCTACGAGGGCCGGTTCAGCAAGCTGCAGCTCATCGTCGACGACAGCGACATGACGCTCAACTCGATGAAGGTCGTGTTCGCCGATAACTCCGAGTTCAACCCACAGCTCGCCTACGAGTTCCGCGAGGGGCAGCGCACCCGCGTGATCGACCTGCCGGGCAACGATCGCACGATCAAGTACATCGACCTCGACTACAAGAACAGCGGCAAGCGCGATCGGGAGAAGGCGCGCGTGCAGGTGTGGGGCTGGAAGGTCGTCGCGCCGGTGGTGAAGAGGTTCCCGTGGGACACCCACGGCTGGACGATGCTCGGCGAGCAGACCGTCGACTACGCGCGCCACACGCGCCGCAATCGCGACGCGAGCGACACCGACCGCATCACGGTCGGTCGCTACGAGGGTCGGTTCGGCAAGCTGCAGCTCGTCGTCGACGACAGCGACATGACGCTCAACGCGATGAAGATCGTGTTCGCGGACAACACCGAGTACAACCCCAAGCTCGCCTACGACTTCAAGGAAGGCCAGCGCACCCGCCAGTTCGACCTGCCGCCGAGCGAGAACGTGATCAAGTACATCGACCTCGACTACCGCAACAGCGGCAAGCGCGACGGCGAGAAGGCCCGCGTGCAGGTCTGGGGGCTCCTGGACACCGGACCCCGCCCGCGCCCACGCCGCTAGCGTCGGCTTCGTGTACGCTGGTCGTTCCGTGTACGACCGCGTGGTTCAGCGTCACCAGCTCCCGATCCTCGTCGTCGACGACGAGGATCGGGGCATCACGAGGCTGCTCGCACAGGCGGGCTATCCGACGTCGCGAGCCTCGAACGGCGAGGACGTGCAGGCGGCACTTCGGCGACTTCCTGCCGCCCTCCTCCTGCTCGATCGCGACCTCGACGGCTGCGACCTCGGTCGCCAGTTCAAGCGGACCCCGGCGGCGGCCGACGTCCTCGTCGTCCTGATCTCGGCACGCGACCTCCCGCCGGAGGCATCCGCGGACAGCGCGGATGAGTACATCGCCCGGCCGATCTCCGATCGCGAGTTGCTGGCGAGGATCGACGCGTGCGCGCGGATCCTGGAGCTGACACGATCGTTGCGACAGCACGTCGCGGAGCTCCAGGCTGCCGACGACCGTGGCCGCGCCCAGTTCGATGCGGCGGTGGCCGCGCGGAAGCACACCCAGTCGAAGCTCGCCCGAACGTCCGAGCTTCTCGAGCGCACCGGCACCCTGGCCAAGGTCGGCGGCTGGGAGGTGAACCTGGAGACCATGAAGCTCACGTGGACCCGGGAGACGTTCCGGATCGCCGAGATCGAGGGGTCCGAAGAGCCCCCGCTCGAGGACGGGATCAACTTGTTCGCCCCCGAGGCACGCCCCACGATCGCGGCGGCGGTCCAGGCGGCCATCGACACGGGCACGCCCTACGATCTCGAGTTGCCGATCATCACCGCCAAGGGACGACATGGTTGGGTCCAGACCCAGGGCTGGGCCGAGGTCAAGGATGGCAGGTCCGTCCGGTTGTTCGGAACCTTCCAGGACATCACCACCCGCAAGCAGAACGAGGCGGCGCTCGCGGCGGCCGTCGCCTGGCAGCAGGCCGTCATGGAGCACGCCGGCCGCCCGATCGTCGCGACGTCACCCGATGGCACGATCCTGACGTTCAACCGGGCGGCGGAGCAACTCCTGGGCTATCGCGCCGACGAGATGATCGGCGTCGCGACGCCCGCCGTCTTCCACGACCACGACCAGATCGCGGAGCGCGCCAGGAGCCTGTCGAACGAGCTGGGAGAGCCGATCACGCCAGGGTTCGACGTGTTCATCGCCCGGCCACGCCGGAACCTTCCGGAGGAACAGGAGTGGATCTACGTCCGCAAGGATGGCCGTCGGATCCCCGTCTCCCTCGCGATCACCGCGCTGCGAGACGCGAGCGGCACGATCAACGGCTACATGGGCATCGCACGCGATCTCTCCTTCGAGGAGCAGGCGCGCCAGTCGCAGAAGCTGGAGTCGCTCGGGCGGCTCGCCGGCGGCGTCGCTCATGACTTCAACAACATGGTGGGTGTGATCCTCGGACACATCGAGTTTCTGCTCGACGATCCGGGACTCGCGCCGCCCCTGCGCGACGAGCTGATCACGATCCAGGACGCGGCCCAGCGCTCCGCCACGCTGACGCGGCAGCTGCTGGCCTTCGCGCGCAAGCAGCCCATCGCGCCGCGGGTCCTCGAGCTCAACACGACCATCCCCCTGATGCTGTCGCTGCTCCAGCGGCTGATCGGCGAAGATGCCTCCGTCGTGTGGCAGCCAGGGCCCGCGCTGTGGCCCGTCTGGATGGACCCATCCCAGATGGACCAGATCCTGACCAACCTGTGCGTCAACGCGCGGGACGCCATCCGCGGGGTCGGCACCATCACGATCACGACGGAGAATCGCCACCTCGACCCGCAGATCGCGCATCCCGACGCCCCGGTCGGGGAGTACGTGTGCATCGCGGTGGCCGACACGGGCCACGGCATGGATTCCGCCACGCTCGCCCAGATCTTCGAGCCGTTCTTCACCACCAAGGCCATCGGCGAGGGCACCGGACTGGGGCTCGCCATGGTGAACGGCACCGTCCGGCAGAACCACGGCTACATCACGGTGACGAGCGAGGTCACCCGAGGCACCACGTTCGAGATCTTCTTGCCACGGCACCGCGGCGCGGCCTCGACCGAACACGTCCGACCGATCGCCAGCGCCGCATCGGGACACGCGACGATCCTGGTCGTCGAGGACGAGCCCGGACTCCTCAGGCTGGCCACCCGGATCCTCGTCGCGACAGGCTACGTCGTGCTCTCTGCCCCAGGCCCCGAGGAGGCGATCCGCGCGGCGAAGGCGCACGTCGGCGCCATCGACCTGTTGTTGACCGACGTGATCATGCCGGTGATGAACGGGCACGAGCTCGCCAGGACCTTGCAGGCATCGATGCCGACCCTCCGATGCGTGTTCATGTCGGGCTACACGGCCGACGTCATCGAGCGCGAAGGCGTGAAGGAAGTCGGGGCCTTCGTCCAGAAGCCGTTCCTCAAGGAGGACCTGCTGACCGCGGTGCGCCTGACGCTCGCCGGACGATGACGGATGCTACGCGCCGAGCGTGTCGTAGGCGTGGAACGTCATCGAGAACGTGGCGCGGCCCTCGGTGAGGCTGCGGAGCCGCGTCGAGTAGCCGAACATGTTGCGGAGCGCCACGTGCGCTTGCACGAGCCGCTTCGCGCCACGCGACCCGACGTCCTGCACGTGCCCGCGACGCTGGTTGAGGTCGCCGATCACCGCGCCGAGGAACTCGTCGTCGACGGTGACCTCGACGTTCATCAGCGGCTCGAGCCGGGACGGGTGCGCCGCGCCGATCGCGTGCCGGAACGCCTCGGATGCCGCCGCGCGCGCGCCGATCTCGCCGTTCGCGCCGTCGCGCAGCGAGACGCCGGTCAACGTGACCTCGACGTCCTCGAGCGGATAGCCATCGGGCCCGCTCGACGCGGCGTCCTTGAGGCCCTGCATCGCCGCCGCCACGATCGCGTCGGGGAGCAGCGCCATCGACGCGGGGAGCGCCTTCTTGAACTCCATGCCCGTGCCGCGCGGCCGCGCCTTCACGTGGCAGTGCGCCTCGCCGTAGATCGGCTGCTCCTTGAGGTCGCGCTCGAACACGGCGTGGCCGTCGCCCTCGCCGAGGATCGTCTCGCGGTACACGACCTGGGGCTTGCCGGCGCGCGCCGCGACCCCGTACTCGCGCTTCATGCGGTCGACGATGATCTCGAGGTGGAGCTCCCCCATGCCGCTGATCAGGGTCTGCCCGGTGTCCGCGTCGTCACGCGTGCGGAACGTCGGGTCCTCCTCGGCCATCTTGCCGAGGGCGAAGTCGAGCCGCTCCTTGGCGGCGGCGTTGTCGGCCTCGATCGCCTGCGAGATCACGGGCTCGTAGGTGTCGATGCGCTCGAGCAGGATCGGCGCCTTCGGATCGCAGACCGTGTCG
>JAPLLF010000422.1 GCA_026387715.1 Pseudomonadota bacterium | reverse complement strand
CGCGGCGACGGCCGAGACCGCCCCGAGGTCGACGAGCTGGCTCGCCACCTCGCCCGCCGCGTGACCGCGGCCTGGCTCGACGAGCAGCCGCGCCGGGAACCGCGCCGCGAGCCACGCCGTCCAGGCCGGGCGCGCCGCGTCGTCGACCACGCGATCGAGCACGGCCGCGATCGCGAGCGCGCCGAGGCGCGCGTAGGGATCGGACGGCTTCGCGAGGGTCGCGAGCTGCGCGAACGCCTCGGCCGCCGGCAGCTCGCCGCGCGCGAGGGCCGAGGCCACGTCGTCGCCGCGCGCGATCCGCTCGCGCGGCGTCGCGACCTCGATCGGCGGTGCTGGGATCGCGGTCGCGACCCGATAGTAGCCCGTGCCATCGTCGTTGCCGGCGATCCACGCCGGGCACGCGGCGAGCGGGATGTCCGTCGACGTGCCGACCATCGCGCACGCCGTCGCGTGAGGATCGCGGAGGCACACCGGGATCAGCCGGCCCGCGTCGCGCGCGCGCGCGACGACCTTGGCCGACGTCGCGTCGCACACGAGCGCGAGCTCGACCACCGGCACGCCCGCGGCCTCGACGAAGCCGGTGAACGCGCGCGCGACCTCCGGAGCCGTCGCGGCGGCGATCGCCGCGAACAGGTCCGCGCTCGTGGCGTTGCCATCCCGGTGCGCGTCGACGTACGCGCGCACGCCGGTGCGGAACCTCGACTCGCCGGCGAAGCGCTCGAACATCGCGAGCACCGCCGCGCCCTTCTCGTACGAGATCGCGTCGAACCGCGTGTCGGCGTCGCTGCTCTTGTCGATCGTGCGATGCAGCGAGTGCGCGTCGGTCTCGTCGTCGGATGCCATCGCGCGGGTGCGCGCCGACGCGAGGCCGAACGCGAGGTCGTCGAACGCGCCCGACGCCGACGACACCTTGTCGCTCATCCACGACGCGAACGCCTCGGCGAGCCACAGGTCGTCCCACCACGCGAACGTCACCCAGTCGCCGAACCACAGGTGCGCCAGCTCGTGGGCGGCGACCTTGGTGAACCGGCGCGCGAGCTCCCGATCGTCGTCGCGGCCGACCAGCAACCCGCGATCGAACGTGATCAGGCCAGGGTTCTCCATCGCCCCGAAGAACCTCGGGATCGCGACGAGATCGAGCTTGGGCCACGGCAACGGCGAGCCGAAGTACGCCTCGAGCTTGGCCACGAGGCCGGGCGCTAGCCGCCTGGCGATCGCCGCGCGGCCGCGATCGCCGGCCATCACGGCGACGCGCAGCGGGACGTGGCGCGCACCGACCACGCCCGCGTCGACGACCTCGAACGGGCCGATCGCGATCGCGAGCAGGTAGCTCGGCATCGGCGGGGTCGGCAGGAACGTCGTCGACGTCCGATTTCCGGACAGCTCGACCGTCGCCTCGACGCCCGTGTTCGCGAGCGCCACCTGGCCCTTCGGCGCGATCAGGGTGACGTGCCAGGGCACCTTCCAGCGCGGTTCGTCGAAGCACGGCACGATGCGGCGCGCGAACACCGACTCGCTCTGCGACCACAGGTACCAGCGCCCCACGGCCTTCTGGCGGAACAGCCCCTCGGCCTCGTCGTCGGTGACGCGCCCGGTGTAGCGCAGCGCGAACGTCGCCTCGCCGGGCAGCAGGGTGCGCCCGAGCGCGAAGCCGCGCAGCTCGTCCATGGCGACCTTCGGGTCGAGCGGCGTCAGCGATCCCGAGGTGGCGCCCTGCTGCCAGGTCGCCGACGTGAGGCCGACGTCGGCGTGCAGGTAGACGCGATCGGTGGCCTTCGCCACGCGCACCCGGATCGTCACCTCGCCGCGAAACTCCGATCGATCCGGATCGACCTCGAGCGTCAGCTCGTAGCCTACGGGCTCGACGTCGTCGGGCAGCCGCAGGGTCGGCGGGGCCGGCGCGGCGCCCTGCCCCGCGTCGCGGAGCTCGCCGCCGATCGCGAGCGGGGTGACCGGCTTCGGCGGGGGGGGTGGCGCGTCGTGGGCGCCGCACGCGCCGAGCGCGCTCACCAAGAGCACGACGAAGGCCGTGCGCCTCACGCGTCGGGCAGAAACTCGGCGATGACCCCTTCGAGGTCCTCGGCCGTGATCCGCGAGTTCTTCTGCACGCCCTCGATCAGCTCCTCCACGGAGCCGCCGACGTTCTCGAGGTTGGCGGCGACGCACTTGGGGTGCATGTAGCCGGCCCCTCGCGTGACCATCGCGCCGGTGTCGATCTCGCGCTCGACGGCGACGCGGAACGTGTCCTTGCCGATCGCGGCCTCGCACTGCATGCACTTGGCGCGGCCGGTCGGCGCGCGATCGACGTACGGGAAGCCCGCGGGCTTGGCGTTGCCCTTCTTGATCGACGCCTCGATCGCGGCGTCGAGCGCCTCGCGATCGGGGACGTCGCCGTCGAACGTCGCCAGCGCGTCCTTGAGCTCGCCGGCGAGCTTGCCCGCGGCGCACGGCAGGTGGTGCCACTGCATGCTCGGTTGGTCGCTGAACTGGGTGGTGACCTCGACGCCGAGCCGGAGCTCACCCTTCGCGATCGTCTTCTTGCAGGTCCGACAGCTCGCGCGACCTGACTTGGCTTCTTCGATTGTGGCGCCCATGTTTTTTCCTTGGGTCCTCCTGGGAAGCGAACATAACCGATGTTTCCGTTTATCGTGCGGGGCGTGACCGTCGACCGCACCAGTGACGAATACCGCGCGAACTACGCGACGAACCTCGCGGCCGTCGAGAAGCTCCGTGCCGCCCAGCACGAGGCCACGCTCGGCGGCGGCGAGAAGTACACGTCGCGCCACCTCGCGGCGGGCAAGCTGCTCCCGCGCCAGCGCGTCGAGCTCGTGCTCGATCGCGACTCGTACTTCCTCGAGCTGTGCGCGCTCGCGGGCAAGGACGTCCCCGGCCACGTGCCCGGCGCCGGCCTGATCGGCGGCATCGGCAAGGTCGCCGGCGTCGAGTGCCTGATCACCGCGAGCGAGTCGACCGTCAAAGGCGGCGCGATCAGCGAGGTGACGGCGTGGAAGGCGGGCCGGCTGTCCGACATCGCCGAGCACAACCGGCTGCCCTCGATCTCGATGATCGAGTCGGCCGGCGCGGATCTGCCGAACCAGTCGAAGATCTTCGTGCCGGGCGGACGCGGGTTCCGCGACCTCACCCGGCGCAGCGAGCTGCGCATCCCGACGATCTGCCTCGTGTTCGGCTCGTCGACGGCGGGCGGCGCGTACTTCCCCGGCATGAGCGACTACGTCGTGATGGTCGAGAAGCAGGCGATGGTCTACCTCGCGGGCCCGCCGCTCGTGAAGATGGCGACTGGCGAGGACACCGATCACGAGACGCTCGGCGGCGCCGAGATGCACTCGCGCACCTCCGGCGTGTCGGACTACCTCGCGCACGACGAGCGGGACGCGATCCGCATCGGCCGCGACATCGTCGCCAACCTCAACTGGCGCAAGGCCGCGACGCCCACGCCCCGCGTGGTCACGCCCCCGAAGTTCGATGCCGACGAGCTGCTCGGCATCGCGTCGCCGGACGTGCGCGTGCCGTTCGACCAGCGTCGCGTGATCGAGCGGATCGTCGACGGCTCGGAGTTTCACGAGTTCAAGGCGCTGTACGGCACGACGCTGGTGTGCGGCTGGGCGCACCTCCATGGGTTCCCCGTCGGCATCCTCGCCAACAACGGGATCCTGTTCTCCGAGGCCGCGCAGAAGGGCGCGCAGTTCATCGAGCTGTGCAACGCGCGCGACATCCCGCTGGTGTTCCTGCAGAACATCACCGGCTTCATGGTCGGCTCGAAGTACGAGCAGGAGGGGATCATCAAGCACGGCGCCAAGCTCATCAACGCGGTGTCGAACTCGACGGTCCCGGCGATCACGATCATGACCGGCGCGAGCTACGGCGCCGGCAACTACGCGATGTGCGGCCGCGCGTACGCGCCGCGCTTCCTGTTCACGTGGCCCAACCACCGCATCGCGGTGATGGGCGGCCCGCAGCTGGCCGGCGTGCTCGAGATCATCCAGCGCGACGCCGCCGCCAAGCGCGGCGAGACCATCGACGAGCAGAAGCTCAAGTTCGGCAAGGCGATGGTCGAGGCGCAGATCGACAAGGAGAGCGACCCGTACTTCGCGACCGCCCGCCTGTGGGACGACGGCATCATCGATCCGCGCGACACCCGCGCGGTGATCGCGATCGCCCTGTCCGCCGCGTACTCGGCCCCCGTCCACGGCACCACGTCGTGGGGCGTCTTCCGTCACTAGGAATCGACCATGCGCACCATCACCAAGATCCTGATCGCGAACCGTGGCGAGATCGCCCTCCGCGTCATGCGCACCTGCCGAGCCATGGGCATCGCGACCGTCGCGGTCTACTCCGAGGCCGACGCCGACGCGCCGTTCGTCCGGTTTGCGGACGAAGCGGTCTGCATCGGTCCGGCGCCCGCGCGCGAGTCGTACCTGGTCGTCAACCACCTGCTCGACGCGGCCCGCCGCACCGGAGCCGACGCGGTCCACCCGGGTTACGGGTTCCTGTCGGAGAACGCCGCGTTCGCCGAGGCGGTCACCGAGGCGGGCCTGGTGTTCATCGGCCCGTCGGCCGAGGTGATCGCCAAGCTCGGCAGCAAGCAGGCCGCCAAGCGGATCGCCGAGGCCGCGGGTGTGCCCGTCGTCCCCGGCTACCACGGCGACGACCAGTCGGAGCTCGACGCGCGGGCCCGAGAGATCGGCTACCCGGTGCTGATCAAGGCGTCTGCCGGCGGCGGCGGCAAGGGCATGCGCATCGTGCGCGCCGACGCCGAGCTCGCCGACGCGCTCGACCGCGCGCGCGGCGAGGCGCGGTCCGCGTTCGGCGACGGCACCCTCTTGCTCGAGCGCTACGTCGAGCGTCCGCGCCACATCGAGATCCAGATCCTCGGCGACGCTCACGGCAACGTCGTGCACCTGTGGGAGCGCGAGTGCTCGATCCAGCGCCGCCACCAGAAGGTCGTCGAGGAGTCGCCGTCGCCCGGCGTCACCGACGAGCTCCGCGCCCGCATGGGGCGCGCCGCGGTCGCGCTCGGCAAGGCGGTCGGCTACGTCGGCGCGGGCACCGTCGAGTTCATCACCGATCCCGAGGGCCGGTTCTACTTCCTCGAGGTCAACACCCGCCTCCAGGTCGAGCACCCCGTGACCGAGCTGTGCACCGGCCTCGATCTCGTGCGCGAGCAGATCCGCGTCGCGCGCGGCGAACCGCTCGGCTACGACGCGGCGCCGCCGCAGCGCGGCTGGGCGATCGAGGTCCGGCTGTGCGCCGAGGATCCCGATCGCGAGTACCTGCCGACCACCGGCACGTTCACCGCCGTCGACGTCCCCGACACGATCCGCGCCGATCTCGGCATCGCCGCCGGCAGCGAGGTCGGCATCCACTACGACTCGATGCTCGGCAAGCTGATCGCGCACGCGCCGACCCGCGTCGACGCCGCGCGGGTTCTGCGCCGCGCGCTCGCGCTCACGTGGATCCCCGGCGTCGTCACCAACCGCGAGCAGCTCGCGCGCATCCTCGCCCACCCCGCGTTCCTCGCCGGCGAGCTCGACACCCACTTCCTCGACCGCCACGCCGGCGAGCTCGCCGCGCGCCCACCCGGGCTCGACAAGCTGCGCGTCGCCGCGATCGCCGCCACGCTCGCCGGCATCGCGACCCGGCGCGCCGCCGAGCCCGCGCCGCTCGCCGGCCCGGCCTGGCGCAACGTGTTCGTCGCCGATCAGCAGGTGCGGTGGAAGCTCGGCGACACCGACGTCGAGATCGGATATCGCCCGAGCGGCAAGGGCTTCGCCCCGCGTGGTCCGGATCGCGAGCGCCGGGGCGAAGACCTGGGTGCTGTCCGAGGGCGAGCTCATCATGCTCGTCGAGGAGCCGCGGTTCCCGCTCGCCGAGGCGCGCGCCGTCGCCGGTGGCCTGCGCGCCCCGATGCCGGGCAAGGTGGTCAAGGTGCTCGCGCACGAGGGCCAGCCGGTGCTCGCCGGCGCCGCGCTGGTCGTCCTCGAGGCGATGAAGATGGAGCACACCGTGCGCGCCCCGACGGCCGGCGTCGTCGACAAGATCCTCGTCACCGTCGGCCAGCAGGTCGAGGGCGACGCGGTGCTGGCGATCATGGCCAGCGAGGGCGTGCCTGCGTGATCATGGCCAGCGCGACCGTGGAGTGATCAGAAGCGCCGTCGACGTGGCGGCGCGACTGGATGGCTTGCCGGTGGGGTCTTTGGCGCAGTGTCGAGTTCAGCGGCGCATAGGAGGCGATAGTCCTGCGCCGCCTGCCACGCGGTCGCGAACGAGCACGAGGCCTTCCGCGCGATGTCTGCGATGGACCGCCCGGGCGCACGCTGGAGCGCGGTCCAGACGTCGGCGCGAAACGATGGGCCCATCAGCACGCGGTTTCGGTAGCCCGCGTGACGTCGAACCAGAACCTCTGGCGACAGGACGTCATCGTGGCGATCTCGGAGCGTCCCCTTGGGAACCAACAGCTTCGACCCGGTGAACCGCTCATCCTCGCCGCGTCGTGCGACCTGGAACTCGGTTCCTGTCGGCAGCAGCTCGATCGGCGCTCCCTCATATGCGCCGGCGAGCCGGGTAAGACGACGATCCTTCTCGAGCCAGGTCGCGATGGCCACCCAGTAAGCGCGAACGCGTTCGGACGGATGCACGCTCACCAGACGCACGAGCCGATCGGCGTTGACGTGCGCGTGGTGCGTGCCAAGCCACGTGGTCAAAACCGCGAGCACGCGGAGATCACCTGCATCCATGCCAAGAACGGAGGCGTGCAAGAGCGTGCTCTCGATGTCGGCGTCGACCTCGGACTCCGCCGCAAAGTTCATCCCGATGCCCACCATGCGCGCCGTCAGCTCGTCGGGCGCGGGCGTCGGCTCTGGGGAGGTTGCGCGGCTAAACGCCATGACCGAGCCTCCGCGCGAGGTTGTCGATCGTCGCCCGCACATGCGCGGGCCACAGCTCGTTGCCGTCCTGCTGTTCGAGCCACGGCACGCACTCGGCAAGTTCCTCCGCGGTCGGCGCGAGCGCGATGCAGTCGGGCAGATCGGTGCCGCGATCACAGAGCGCGAACAGCTTGCTCTTGAGCAAGTCGGACCTCCCGAGCGTGCCGAGCACGAGGGCTTGCCCGTCGAAGATGCGCTGCACACGCTCGCGCCACCCAGCGGGCAGAACCTCGCCGAGCTGCATCGGACCGTTGTTGAGCCACTCGTCCTGCAGGTCG
>JAPLLF010001245.1 GCA_026387715.1 Pseudomonadota bacterium | reverse complement strand
CTCCGACGCGTCGGACCTTCCGCCCACGTCGTCCCGCTCGGAGACCTCGGAGCCTTCCTGGCGAGCCTCGCCACGAGCCCCCGCGATGGAGGACCACGATGACCGAGCCGATCAGGTTCCTGCTCGTCGACGACACCGTCGATAACCTCGTCGCGCTCGGAGCCCTGCTGCGGCGCGACGGGCTGGAGCTGCTGGTCGCACGCTCGGGTGCCGAGGCGCTCGAGCTGTTGCTCCTGCACGACGTCTCGCTGGCCCTCCTCGACGTGCAGATGCCACAGATGGACGGCTTCGAGCTCGCCGAGCTGATGCGTGGCGCCAGGCGGACCCGGCAGGTGCCGATCATCTTCCTGACCGCGGGGGACCGCGAGCCGGCGCGCGTGTTCGCGGGCTACGAGTCCGGCGCGGTGGACTTCCTGTTCAAGCCGATCGACCCGCGCATCCTCAAGAGCAAGGTCGACGTGTTCTTCGAGCTGGCGTGCCAGCGTCGCGAGCTGTCCGCCGCGCTCAAGATCAACGAGCGGTTCGTGGGCATCCTCGGCCACGACCTGCGGAACCCGCTCGGCGCGGTGCTCGCGGGCGCCGAGCTGCTCCGAGGGCAGCTCGCCGACGAGGGTCAGCTGCTGACCTTGCGCCGGATGACGTCGGCCGGGCGCCGCATGTCCGAGATGATCGAGCAGCTCCTCGACCTGACCCGCGCCCGGCTGGTCGGTGGGCTCTACCTCACGCGCACGCAGCTCGACGTCGCCGAGCTCGTCCAGCGCGCCGTCGACGAGCTCCGCGCGACGAACCCGCACCGCGAGCTCGTGACCGCCGTCGAGGGCGATTGCGCGACGTGGGGGGATCCGGCACGCCTGCTCCAGCTGTTCTCGAACCTGGTCGGCAACGCGCTCCAGCACGGGACGCGCGGGACCCCCATCACGCTGGGGATCACCGGGCGCGACCGCGAGATCGTGATCCGGATCCGCAACGGCGGGAGCATCCCGGCCGAGCTCGTGCCGTCGATCTTCGAGCCGTTCCGCGGCCGGACCGCCAAGCAGGCCAGCGGGCCGGGGCTCGGCCTCGGGCTGTTCATCTCGCGCGAGATCGCGGCGGCCCACGACGGCGACCTCGGCGCTGTCTCGAGCGCGACGACCGGCACCGAGTTCACCGTGCGCCTGCCGCGCCGCCGCGACGCGCACGATCGATCGACGGGCGAACTGCGCGTGCCGTAGGGCCATGCGATCATCGCGCGATGGCCGGCCTCACCGCGAAGCTCGCGAAGCGTCTCGACGACCTCATCCTCGATGACTTCGCGGACATCTACTGTGTCGAGGACGTCCTCGAGGACATCGCGGCGAAGCACGATCTCGACGCACCCGAGGTGGTCGCCGCGCTCGGCACGTGCGCGGACGTGCGCAGCGTCGCCCAGCGCCTCGTGGCGCGACCACCCGCGGCGCTCGTCGCCGGCCTGACCGCGACCGCGAAGCTCGAGCTACGCCCATCGGCGGCGCTGCTCGTGCGCGCGTTGCTCGACGGGGCGCGGCTCGAGGCCAAGGCGCCACCGCTGGCGCCCACGACGCTCCCTGCCCTCGCGCGCGTCGAGCGGCTGCCGCGCCTCGCGCTCGCGGCGACCGGCAAGCCCGCCCCACCCGAGGCGACGATCGCGCTGCTCGCGCAGCTCCGCCAGGCCACGCTCGCGACCCGCGCCGAGGCGTTCGACGAGGTGCGCGGGCGCTACGCGGAGGCGTCGCTGCGCGTGCTCGGCCGCGCGCTCGCGCTCGGCTGGCTCGCGTTCGGCGCGGAGCCGAAGGAC
>JAPLLF010001159.1 GCA_026387715.1 Pseudomonadota bacterium | reverse complement strand
CGCGCTGCCGATCTAACGCGCTGGTGGATCAGTATCCCGCCGCCGACGAAGTCGCCGCGCGTCGAGTGGTGGATCTCCGGTCACGACCGGATTGGATCTGTCTTAGGTCGCCGCTGAAGCGCTGAGCGGGCATGTGCTGGTTGTCAGTGAGCTTGAAGTGAATGTCCACACCGCTGTGACCAAGCCAACGCCTGATCTCGGCTGATACTTGGTGTTGGAGGGATAGCTCAGTATTCCGTGGGTCCCAGGGATGGGCGAGATCGATACCGAGCTGATGGCTCAGGTATCCGTGAAGTTCGATGAGTGCCTCGGGAAGCCAGGCCCTGGGGCGCCCGGAAGGGGTGGGGGTCGTAGCCCCGCCGATGTCATCATTCGTGTAGGCACTGGCTGGCGTGACGAACAACCGAAGGTAAGGAGACTCGAAATCGGTTTTGATCATACGAACCGGTTCGATGACCCGCACCTGGACGGTGGCCACGTCACCGTCCCGCTCGACGTTGGTGATCTCGACCAGCATCCCGATCTCAAAGAGGTCACGTCGTCCCGGCTTTTCGGTGTTCGGCTCGCGCTGGCGGGCGATGACGGCGCGGCGTCCTGACGAGGAGGCAGCATCGAGTGCGCGACGTGACCCTATTCGTTGAAACACCTCGATCGCCACCTGCCCCGGCACAAACATTGTCTTCCGCAGCGGAAGCACAGGTAGTGACTCACCCTCTGGCTTGACCTTCATGCTTTCATCCTGGCACGCGGAGAAAGGACGGCTCAAGCGATCGCGCCGATTGCGGATCGCGAGCATGATCATCGCAGGATCCAACCCCGAGCACCGTCGCCGATCGCGCGACCTGAAGCGCCCAGTCGCCAGCGAGGGTCCCGTCGTCGAGTTGGGAGATTTCGTTTCCAGCGTTAACAGCGGCGTGTTCGACGACGTGACGGGCAGCACCGCCAGCCTCCAGTTCGGCCATCAGGTCGGCGATCACCGCGTTGATCCGTCGGGTACGCCACCCCTGACGCGAGACCTGAGCGCGCACGTTGGCCGCGCGCTCAGCTGCGATCTGGAGGAGGTTGGCCATGTGTTGGTGGGTGTCGGCCTTCGCGTGCGCGATCAGCCCGGCGACCGACAGTCGGCTGTCGAGGTCAGCGTTCAGGAGGCGTTGCCCTAGCAGCCGCGAAAGGTAATCGCGTGCCGCGCCGTCGAGGGTCGACGTTGTGCGTTCGATGATCTCGTCGATGCGCCGTGCCCGATCCTCGCCACGGTGAGCGCGAACCAGCTCGTCTCGGGCGCGCTCGGCGCGTAGTCGTTCGACCTCCGCCGTGAGCTTCGAGGTCAGCGCACGTTCTCGTGCCGCAGCTGCCGCCAGTTCACGAGTTTCGTCCTCGATGATCGAGCTGTGGTCCAGGTTGACGGTGTCGATCGCCATCGTTGAGGTCGCCTCGTCGGTGCTGATGGTCGCGCTGCTCGTGTCCTTGTCGTGGTCGTCGACAACTTGCATACCAGCCCGAGCCTCACGCAGGGCATCGAGGTCGGCGACAACGAACTCGTGGGCCTTGCCGCGCCTGACCGCGTGCAGCGTGCCGCGTGCCACGAGGCGACGTGCCGTCGAAGGTGTCACCCCGGCACGTGCCGCTGCGGCACTCCAGCCACGAATTGTAGATGTGTTCATGATTCCAGCAGGATAACTACATGCCGGCACCTCGCAAGGTGCCGCTGACACGCAGCCCTGACATCCCAGCTTGGGCGTGTCGCTGAAGGGCACAACGAGGCCGTGACAGCCCCCCATGGCCATCATCGGCCATGCGCCAAGACCGCCATCCCCCAGGATCCCAAATGCCGAAATCCGACCGAGACCAGGAGCAGACGGAGCAGACGGAAGCAGAGTTGGCGCGGACGTGGTTCGACCTCGGCGACGAGGTTGGTGACTGGTACCGGGCCTATCTTGGTCCGTGGTGCCGCCACGTGTCCGAAGCTGCTGACGCAGCGCACCAGCTCGCTAAGGGCTTGCGGGAGGGGACCGTGAACCCACCGCCATCGGGGGATGACGTTCCCAAAGAAGTTGCGGATGACGAACTGCGGCTTCTCCTGCAGCAGCTCGATGCCTCCGTTCAGCTTCAGACGAGCGTGTTGAAGGACCTCCATTCGATCCGGCACTGGGCTGGTGTCGGCAAGGCGGGACCTGGCCGCCCGCGCCACGCCGTCGAATACATGCTGATCGAGTCGATGCTTCGGGTTGATGCGTTTTCTGGGTTCATCAACGAGGGAGATATCGAGACCGGCACGATCACCAAGGTCGCCATCACCGTCCCCGTAAAGAAGCCGCGCACGAAGGCTGAAGTCCAGCGGATCCTAGACGAGGCGCGCGACATGGAGCGCAACAAAGGCACGATCGCAAAACGCCTTCACCTGGCTAAGAATCCGAAGTCTACGAAGAAACCGAAGTCGACGAAGAAACCGAAGTCGACGAAGAAACCGAAGTCGACGAA
>JAPLLF010000806.1 GCA_026387715.1 Pseudomonadota bacterium | reverse complement strand
GGCGTCGAGCGCGCGGCTACGCTCCTGGCGGGCCGCGGCGCGCCGGGTGGTCGCGGCGATCTGGCGGGCGCGCGCGGCGGCCTCGGCCTCGGCGAGCGTCGCGACCTCACGCTCGATCGTCGCGAGCCGGGCCGCGACCCGCTGCGCGGCGAGCGCGCGCTCGCGCTGCGCGAGCGCCTCGGCCAGCTCGGCGCGCGTCGTCGCGAGCTGCGCGTCGGTGCTCGCCCGGCGCGACGCGAGTTGCTCGATCGCGAGCGTCGTGTCGCGCAGCGCCCGCACCGCGTCGTCGACGGCGGGCCGCGCGCGCTCGACCTCGCGCTCGACCTCGGTGACGGCCTCGCGGGCCGCGTGCACGGTCGCCGCGAACGTCTCCGTGCCCGCCTCGTAGATCGCCGTGATCTCGCGCTCGAGGCGGCGCGACTCCGCGACCTCGCTGCGCGTGCGCGCGCACGCCTCGAGGTTCGCGCGCATGCGCGCCAGCGTGTCGCCGAGCCCGGTCTCCTCCTTGAGCAGGAAGCCGCGCAGCTCGCTGGTGAGCGCGCGCGAGATGCCACCCGTCATGCTCGTGCGCAGCATGTCGTTGAGCTTGGCGCGCTCCTCGTCGGCGACCAGCCGCATGGGCGTGATGCCGCGCTCGAACAGATCGGCGAAGTAGTCCTTGATCGCGCGGAACGTCTGCAGCTCGCCGCCCGCGCGCTCGACCGCGGCGCGCACCTCGTCGAGCTCGGGGATGTGGTCGCCGTCGTCGCGGCGCGCGAGCAAGATGTCCGAAAGTCGGACGTCGGGTCCGAGGCCGGTGACGACGAACGCCGTCGGCTCGACGGTCGGCTCCGCGGAGCGCACGAGGCGGACGCCCGCGAGCACGCGCGTGCCGTCGACGTCGAAGTCGAGGGCGGTGTAGGACGGTCGGCCGAGCTCGCCGAGCCGCCCCCAGATGCCCCGATCGCCGCCGGTCGCCGCGGTCTCGCCGAGGTTGGTGAACCGCAGCTTGGACATGTCGGGCAGGAGCGCGACGTACGCCGCGATCATCACGGTGGTCTTGCCGGCGCCGTTGGCGCCCTCGAGCGCGGTGACGTGACGATCGAGGAGGTAGCGCTCGTAGAACACGCCCTTCCAGTTGACGAGGACGAGGGCGGAGATTCGCGCCCGCGTCACGGCGTGGGATCCTCGTCGTCGTCGTGGTCGTCGTCGGTGTCGGTGTCGGTGTCGGTGTCGTCGTCGTCGTCGGGGTTGGGGTCGTCGGCGTCGGGGTCGGAGGGCTCGTCACCCTCCTCGGGATCGTCGGTCACCATGGCGACCTCGCCGTCCGCGACCAGCTTGGCGAGCGCCTCGGCCGGCGCCGAGAGCCCGCGCACCGGCTCGGCGAAGCGCAGCAGCGCGGGGCGCAGGCGCAGCGTGTCGTCGACGAGGTCGATGAACCCGAGCGCGGCGAGGTGGCGGATCGCCTCGCCGACGCGCTGGCGGACGTTGCGCTGGGCGATGCGCTCGTCGAGCCGCCGCCGCTTCGGGTTGAAGTGGCGGATCAGCGCGTCGCTGCCGAGCACCACGACCAGCTGCGCGACGACGTCCTCGACGGTGACGCGCCCGCCGCGCTCGATCGTCACCGGATCGAGGTAGAGCAGGGCGAGCGCCTGACCGACGAGCATGTCGCCCGCGCCGAGCTGGCGCCGCGACAGCTTCTCGCCCGACGGCAGCAGGTAGTAGTAGCCGTCGGCCTTGTGGATCAGCTCGCAGCCGAACCGGCGGTAGAACGCCTCGAGGTGGTCCTGCGCGTCGGTGAGCAGCGTGTACCAGGCGAAGTCGTCGCGATCGATGTGGCGCCCGCGGCGGAGCGCGAGATCGAGCTCGGGGAAGTTCGCGTCCATCACCACGTCGCCCAGCTCGGGGTAGCCTCGCCGGGTGGTGTCGGCGCCGGGGGGATGCTTGTCGGACGCGGTCATGGTCGGCTCCCGCGCTCACCGTCGACGCGCCACTCCTCGATCTCGAGCGCGCCAGCGACCGCGACCCACGCGCGCTCCGGCGCCGACGCGACCCGCGCGAGGCGCGCGACCGTGCCCGCGACGCGGCCGGCCTCGACGAAGCGCTCGGCGTCGGGCAGCTCGGTGGTCACCTCCGCGGTGACGATCGAGAGCGTGGGCGCACCGCCGGCGAGCGAGCGGTGGACCTTCTCGTCGAGCAACGCCTGCGGATCGATCGCCGGCTCCGTCACGGGCTCCTGCTCGCGCGGCTGCCGCGGCCGCGCGACCGGCGGCTTGTCGCGCACCGGCGCGACCGTGCGGAGGATGCGGATCGGCGGGGCGGCGGCGTACGCGAGCGCGAACGTCGCGCCGACGTTGGCGAGTTGATCGCGGAGCCGCTGGGTGAGCGCGCGCGTCGGATCGAGCCGCACCACGTCGCGCAGGTAGCGGTGCACGTACTGGAAGTACTCCGACCACGCGCGCTGGCGGGCGCTGCCCCACGCGACGCTGCGATCGATCTGATCCATCAGGCGGCGCGCGGCCGCCTCGGCCTCGCCGTTGCCGGCGGCGAACGCGAGCTCCTCGACGTCCTGTAGCTGGGTGAGGAGCACGCTGCTGTCGCGCAGCAGCACCTCGTTGAGCTCGTGCAACGTCGCGCTCGTGGACTCGAGCAGCTCCTGGCAACGGTCGAGCGCGCCGAACCAGTCGGCCTCGAGCAGCCGGCGGATCTCGGCCTGGAAGTCCTCCTGCTGGAGATCGAGGCCGCGCTGGCGGCGCTCGATCCCGGCGATCAGCTCCGCGATCGTCACCTCGAGGGGGCCGACGACCGCGTCGCGCCAGGTCTCCAGCGTCTCCGCGGTCCGCGCGGTCGCGAGCACGTCGGCGATCGCGGCGCGCAGGCTGGTCGTGAGCAGCGCGAGGCTCGCGCGCGTGAGCACGTCCTCCTCCAGGTAGAACTCGACGATCGCCCGACCGAGCCGCGAGAGCGCGAATTCACCCGTGCGCACGACGCCCTGACCGTCGACGCGCGCGAGCAGGCGCTGGCCACGCAGGCGCTGGATCGCGTGGGTCGCGCGGCGGCGCACCTGATCGGCCTCGGGCTGGACCACGCTGCTCGCGTGCGCGAACACGTCCTCGAGCTGCTGCTCGGTGAGCGACGTCAGGTTCGCTCCCTCCGTGCGCACGTGCAGCGCGATCAGGAAGCAGATGTCCACCGGCCCGAGCTCGAGCGAAGGCTTGCGCTCGGCGATCGCGGCGACCACCTGGTCGAGGTTGCGACGGGACGTCGTCACCGGGCGAGCTTCATAGCCCGCCCGACGGCGCGAAGCGAGACGCGATCGCGGGCATTTGTAGGCGCCTCCTCGCCGAGGTGGGCGCCGCCCTCCTGGCCTCGCTCGTCGGCAATTCAGAGGTACCTTGTCGCGTGGCCCAGATGACTGCCAGGACGCCCACCGCGTCGATCACCTCATGATGCGACTCGCGCTGCTCACGATCGTCGATGCACTCCCGGCCACCAACCTGTCGGAGCCGCAGCGCGCGATCGCGCGCGCGACCACCGCCGGGCATCGCGTGCTCGTCCACGCCGTGGTCAAGAACGAGGAGCTGGCGATCCGGGCGCAGCTCGCGATGTGGAACCAGATGGCGGATCTCGACATCCTCATCGTGACCCGGACGCAGGATCGGGGCCATTCGGCCGCGGCCGTCGCGCCGCTCGCGACCCGGATGCGCCCGGGCATCTTCCCGATCGTGAAGCGGCTCAGCGACAAGGGCATCACGACGACGACGATCGCGGCTCCGGGCCCGCAGGCCTCCACCAAGCTCATCTTCGTGCTGCCGGCGGGGATCGCGGAGCCGCCGGCGACCGACGCGCTGGTCGCGGCGCTCGCCGAGATCGAGGCGGCGGCCGACGCCGTGCCGCAGCCGATCGTCGCCGAGAAGACCGCGTCGGGCGCCGGCCCGTCGATCATGCGCGCGCCCGCGTCGAGCGGGGTGCGCGCGAACGTCGTCCCGCGCATCCCACCGCCGGAGCCCGAGACGCGGCCGATCGACGTGCAGCGCCTCGAGGCGGAACTCGCGCTGAGCAACGCCAACGACGCGCCGACGCGGCCGATCGACCTCGAGCGGCTGATCTCGAGGCTGCCACCCGGGGCCACCGATGGCGACGACGACGAGACGGCGCCGATCCTGTTGCCGCTGGCGCCGAGCGCGTCGGGCGAGTGGCTCGATGCGGACCTGGTCGAGGACGTCTCCGCGCCCGCGCCGACGGCCGTGCCCGTCCGGGCGCGTCCGGCGACGGCGCCGCCCCCGGCGATCGTGACGTCGCCAACGCCCGCGCCGGTGCGCGCGCGGCCTCCGACGGCACCACCGCCGGCACGTCGTCCGCCGACGGAGCCACCGCCCGCGCCGGTGCCCGCGCGTCCCCGCCCGGCGACGGCGCCACCACCCGCGCCGACGCCCACGCGTCGTCCACCGACGGCCCCGCCGCCTACCCGTCGTTTCCCGACGGTGCCACCGCCGGTGTCGGCCACGGTGCCGGCCACACCACGCCGACGCGCGTGGCTATGGCTGGTGCTGGTACCGCTCGTCGGTTTCGGTGCGACGACCGCGATCCTGGCGGTGACCCGCTCGTCGGGAGACCGGTCCCCTCCGACGATCGCCGCGGTGACGCCGCCGCTCGACGCGGCCACGGCCGTGGAGGTCGATGCCGCGATCGCGATCGCCGATCCGGAGATCGCGATCGACCCGACGCCGACACCGACACCGAAGCCGAAGCCGAAGCCGACGCCGACGCCGACGCCGACGCCGACGCCCAAGCCCAAGCCTGTGGCGACGATCCCCTCCACCCCAGGCCCGGTGACGACGCCGGATCCGACGCCGGATCCGACGCCGACGCCGACGCCGACGCCGACGCCGACCCCGGCGTCCGATTGCGACGAGTCGACCTGCGTGATGAACAACTACGATCGGCCGTGCTGCGAGCGCTATCGCCCCAAGGATCCCGGCTTCCGCCCGCGCGTCGGCGGGACGCCGACCGATCTCGATCCGACCAACGTCCGCGAGGCCGTCGCGCGCGTGAAGCCGCTCGTGATCGGGTGCGGCGAGAAGCACCCCGCGCACGGCACGGTGCGCATCGCGATGACGGTCGCGCCCGACGGCACCGTCACCGATGCGAACGTCGCCGAGGCGCCCGACCCGGAGCTGGGCGCGTGCGTCGCCAGCGCGCTGCGCAAGGCGAAGTTCATCGCCACCGTCAACGGCAGCTCGTTCAAGTATCCGTTCGTGTTCTAGGCGAGCAGCACGGCCTCGATCTCGCGCAGCGTCTCGACGTCGTCACCGATCATCTCCTTCATCGCCTGGATCCGGCTGACCACGACGCGCGCGATCTTCTCCTCGACGGTCGCGTCGGCGTACGCCCAGTAGACCTGCGCGAACCGGCCGTCGCGGTGACAGCGGCCCTCGATCTGCGTCATCTGGATCGCCGACCACCGCAGGTCGTGGATGATCTCCGACCGCGGGACGTCGTTGTGCTCGCCCTGGTGGAGCGAGATGCCCTCCTCGACGGTGAACAGCGCGACCCGCGCGTCGCCGCGCTGGAACCGCAGGCGCTCGGCCTCGCGCTCGGTCGCCGAGATCCGCCCGTGGATCGCGGCGCACTTGACGGCGCCGATGCCGCTCTCGAACGACTCGCGCAGCGAGGTCAGCGTCTCGGAGAACGCGACCGAGATCGCGACCTGGTGGCCGTTGTCGAGCAGCTCGCGCGCGAGCTCGATGGTTCCGGCGGCGCGGATCAGCGAGCTCTTCTGGCGGAGTCGCAAGGTGGCGACGAGCGCCGACTTGGGATCTCGACCGCGGGGCGCGAGCTCCATCTCGCGGCGGAACGCCGTCCACGCCTCGTCGTACAGCGCGCGCGCGTCCGGGCCGAGCTCGATCGGCGTGAGGATGCGGTTGATCGCGGGCCAGCCGACGAGATCCTCGGGGCGGCGGCGGATGCCGGCGGGTGACGCCTGCGCGCGCCCGGCGTCGAACAGCATGGCGCGGACCTTCTCGCAGTCGTCGCGATCGCCGGCCCACTCCCACTTGCCGTAGGTGCCGCGGGTCACGCCGAGCCCCTGATCGAGGCACCACTGCTCGAAGTCCTTGAGGTCCTTCGCCCGGGCGCCCGTGGTCTTCGCGAGCAGCGGCGCGAGGTAGCTCAGCTCGAGCGGATTCTGCCCCGCGGTCGCCGACAGCCACAGGCAGAAGCCCGCGCTGGCGACGAGCTTGGCGGCGAGCTTGGAGCGCGCGGCCGTGGGGTTCTTGCAGCGGTGGCTCTCGTCGAACACGATGACGTCGAGCTCCGGCGCCGTGCCCGCGCGCGCGAGCCCCTTCTTGGTGCGGACCTGCTTGCGCGCGGCGTCGCTGAGCTCGAACAG
>JAPLLF010000679.1 GCA_026387715.1 Pseudomonadota bacterium | reverse complement strand
AGCCGGCGCTGGAGGGTCCGGCGCGGCACCCCGGTGTTCGTGAGGAGTTGTTCGATGGTGGCACCCTCAAAGTGCGCCGCCAGTACGCGCATGATCGCCTCTTCGATATCAGGAACGACCGTCCGGGCCACGTGGCATTGTGGCGCGAATTCACTCGATCGCGCCACTATTATACTAGCAAAAACAAATGCTTGACGATTGGATGGCGCGAATTGGCGCGAATTGGCGCGAACTGGCGCGAACTGGCGCTCACGTCGCGGATTTCCAGACGTCGCACCCGGAGCTCCGCGAGCATCTGGCCATTTGGGTTGCTGGTTTGCGGCCGTCGCGGTGGCGGCCGACGGCGGTCCTCGTTTCGCGCAGCCGAAAATCACGCAGCCGGCGGTAGAGTCGGGACGATGAAGCCCCTCGTGATCGCGGTCGCGGTGCTCGGTCTCGGATCCCTGGTAGAGGCGGCGCCGTGCAAGCGTGCGCGGGTCACGATCCAGCGCGTCGACGACGAGAGCCCGCTGCTCGCGACGATGGGGCGGTTCGTCAGCAAGGACAAGGCGGCAGCGGACGCCGACATCGTGACGGAGCAGGAGGGCTGGCGCAGCCACGACCACATGTTCTACTCGTCGTACCTGGCCGCGAACGATCGCGCGAAGCTCGAGCGATACCTCGCGGAGTTGGTCAAGCGACCCGGGTTCGCGCTCGCCAAGGATCATGCGCTGGAGATCGAGAAGCTCGTCACGCCCGAAGGTGCCCGGTTTCGCACGCACTACGTCACGTCGACGGTCCTCGTCGACGATCGCGACTTCGCGAGCGCGGCGGTCTCGACCGAGTTGTCGACCGTGGCGGGCGTCGTCATCACGCTCACCGCCGGCGGCAAGACGAAGTTCGCGGCCGCCACCAAGGCAAACGTCGAGCACAAGCTCGCGGTCATCGTCGACGGCACGGTCGTCTCGGCCCCGATCATCGATTCGGAGGTCCCCGGTGGCAAGCTCGTGATCACGACCGCGGCGGCCACTGACCAGGAGCACGCCGCCGAGGCGAAGCGGCTCGCCGACGCGCTCGGCTGCAAGCCCTGAGCAGGGACACCGGGAGTGAGAAAGCCCGGTGATACTAATCGGCGATGGCCAACGCCGACACGCTCTATGCCGATGCGCTCGATCACTACAAGCGAGACGACAAGCCCGAGGCCGAGCGCCTGCTCGCGCTCGCGGCCGAGGCCGGTCATCCGCAGGCCGCGTCGATGCTCGCGAAGATCGCGATCAACGGCGCGGACTACGACACCGCGCGCCGCTGGGGCCTGCTTGCGAGCGGCGCCGACGCCGGCGCCCTGTTCGACGCTGCCGACGGCCCCGACGCGGCGACCGTGCGCGAAGTGCTGTTCGCGCGCGGGCTCGCGTCCCACGAAGCCGGCGACACCACCGACGCCGAGGCGTGCTGGTCACGCGCATCCGCCGCCGGCAACCTCGTCGCGATGAGCAACCTCGCGATCCTGATGCGGCGTCGCGGCGCGCGAAAGGAGGCGTCGCAGTGGGACTACCTCGCCGCGCGCGGCGGCAACATCGACGCGATGATCAACTTCGCGATGTTCGTCGACGACGAGGGTAGCCTCGCCGAGGCCGAGCACTGGTACCAGAAGGCCGCCGAGCGCGGCGACGCCGACGGCATGCACAACCTCGCGCTCCTCAAGGCGCGCCTCGGCGCAACCGTCGACGCCGAGGCCTGGTACCGCAAGGCGGTCGCCGCCGGTAACCCGCGCTCGATGTGCAACCTCGGCTCGATCGTCGAGGAGGGTGGTGATGACGACGCGGCACGCGCGCTCTACCAGCGGGCGGTCGACGCCGGTTACTCGCGCGGCGGGTTCTATCTCGGCCGACTCGCGAACAAGCTGGGCGACGACGAGGCCACGACGCGCTGGCTCACGCATGCCGCCGAGGGCGGCGACACCGAAGCGATGGTCGTGCTCGCGAAGCGGGCGTTCTACGCGCACGACTTCGAGACCGCCAAGCACTGGGGCCTCCGCGCCGGCGCGCTCGGCAACACCGAGGCGCAGCAGCTGTTCGTCCAGATGCCGCAGGACTGATCCCTTGGGGATAGGGGCCGAGGCTCGTCGCCGCGCACGTCATGCGCGTTGGTGGCGGATCCCGCGTCGCGCGATCCTGAGCCTGCCACGCAGGCTGGCTCGAACCGGGTTCGACCATCATTCCAGCTTCGCTCGAATGACGCGCGTCATGTCGTTCGGTTGCGTCGCACTCCCAGCAACGCGACGAGCGCCGCGAAATCCCCTGGGTAGTTGCCGCGGCTCACGGTGACGTTGCGTGGATTCCTGAGCGCGTGGCGTCGGCGATGCGACGCGAGCGCGGGCACCGACGCGGACCAGAGCGCCGACGACCGCATGTCGATGATCAGCGCATCACGACGGATCGCCGCGTCCACGAGCGCGAAGCCGTACGCTTGTGACGCCAGCGGCGTTCGGAGCCGGCGAAAGGTCTTCGAGTGATAGGGGAACCACTCGACGCACAGCAGGTTCTCGGCGAGGACCTCGCGATCGACGCCCGCGTCGAGGATCGGCCGGAGCTTCGAGCGCCACCAGCCGCCGCCCGGGGTGGTCTCGAAGCGAGGGTCCAG
>JAPLLF010001077.1 GCA_026387715.1 Pseudomonadota bacterium | reverse complement strand
GACGATCCCGAGCGGCCGGTGGTCGTCGTCGACGACGACCACGAGGTCGTGCGAGCGCTTCCGGATGATCCCCTGCACGTCGCGCAGCGTCGCGCGCGGCGAGACCGCGAGCGGCGTGTCGTAGCGCGCGTCGGCGGCGTGGATGTGCTTGACGATGCGCGCGACGGTGTCGCGCTCCATGTCCTGGGGCAGCACGCCGAGGCCCCCGAACCGGGCCATCGTCTCGGCCATCCGCTTGCCGGTGACCGCGTTCATGTTCGCGGACACGATCGGATGCGAGCCGCCCGCGAAGTCGGGCGGGGACAGGTCGGTGTCGAGCCGCGAGCCACCGTCGAAGTAGCCCGGGTTGAGGAAGACGTCGTCGGTCGAGAGCTCGAGCTCTTCGTCGTGAGCGGGGTGGAGGTAGCGCACGGGTGGGACGCTACCGCAGCGTGGCCTGTTCGTACGGCTCGAGCGCCTGTCCGAGCCGCTGGAAGTTGACGGGCTTGGTCAGGAAGCCGTTCATCCCCGCGCTGCGGCACTCCACCTCGTGCTCGGGCATCGCGTTGGCCGTGAACGCCAGGATCGGGACCGCGGGACGTCGCTCGGTGCTCGTGCGCTCGGCCTCGCGGATCAGGCGCGTGGCGGCGACGCCGTCGAGGTCAGGCATCTGCATGTCCATGAGGATGAGATCGAAGGGCTGCTGGGCGTGGCGCTCGAGCTCGTGGCGGCCGGTCGTCACGCGCGTTGCGACGTGGCCGCGCTTCTCGATCGCGCGACACGCGATCATCGCGTTGACGTCGTTGTCCTCGGCGACGAGGATGGAGAGGCGTCGGCGCTGGACGCTCGGTCCGGACGCGGCGGACGAGACCACGCGAGGCTCGATCGAGGCTCGCTCGGCGGCGGTCGCCACGGGAAGCTGGATCGTGAAGGTGAAGGTGCTGCCGCGTCCCGCGTCGCTCTCGATCGCGATGTCGCCGCCCATCTGGCGAACGAGGTCGCGGCTGATCGTGAGGCCGAGGCCCGTGCCTCCAAACTGGCGCGACGTCGAGCCATCCGCCTGGGTGAACGGTTGGAAGATGGCCTCGTGATGCTCCGGGGCCACGCCGATCCCGTTGTCGACCACGCGAAACAGCAGGTGTCCCGGGGACGCCGAGGCCTGCTCCACCTGCACGCGCACGCTGCCCTGCGGGGTGAACTTGACCGCATTGCCGATCAGGTTCGTGAGCACCTGTCCGAGGCGAACCTCATCCCCCAGGAGCGCATCCGGTACGTCGCCGGCGATCTCGTGGCGCACGTCGACCCCCTTGGCCGCCGCGACGACCTTGATCGGCGTGATCGTGCGTTGCAGGAGCTGCCGGATGGAGAGCGGGACGCAGGCGAGGCGGAGGTGGCCGGCCTCGATCTTGGAGACGTCCAGGATGTCGTTGATCACGGCGACCAGGTGTCGGCCCGAGGCGACCACCCCGTCGACGAGCTCCCGTTGTTCGGGGGTCAACGACGTTTCGGAGAGCATCGTGGCCAGGCCGATGACGCCGTTCATCGGCGTGCGGATCTCGTGGCTCATGTTGGTGAGGAACTGACTCTTCACCCGGGTCGCCTTCTCCGCGTGCTGCCGCGCGATCTCGAGCCGCTCGTTGACGTCCTGGAGATCGCGGGTGCGGGCGGCGATCCGCTCCTCGAGCACGCGGGCGATCGAGCCGTCGGTCGCCTCGAGCGCGCGGCGCCACGGAGCGGCCTCGGGACCCCACGCCTCGAACGGCCGGATCTCGAACGCGCAGTGGGGATCGCCGCGTCCCTGGCACAGGGTCTCGATCGCCAGCACGGGGCGCTCGAAGAACGCGCTGCCCCAACCCGTGGCGTAGCCCGTCAGCGAGGCGCACACCGGGCGCTCCGCGCGGCCGAAGCGGGCGACGTAGTTCTCGGCCTCGTAGGAATTGCGCCAGATGCCGGTCATGTGGAAATGACCGCGCGCCCGATCGTAGTCGAGCTTGGTCGGCTCGACGTGGACGATGCCTTCCCACATGTGCGTCACCGGTCCGGACGACAGGCGGTCGACCTCCGAGTCCCAGTCGCCGTTCGCCGCGATGGCGGCGAAGTCGTCCCCGCCGCAGCGATAGCCGAACTGCGCGAACAGCGCATCGGCATAGTCGCCTCCGAGATGTGCGTGCAGGAGCGCGGCCATCGTGCCCAGGGACTGCTGCGAGAACAGGAGCATCCGCTGGGTCCCGAGCAGGAGCTTCCCAGCGTCCGGCTGGAAGACGAGCATGTTCGCCAGGTTGATCTCGCTCGCGCGCATCCGTGGGCCTCGATCGCCGGTGTATCTCCGAATCGACCCGGTCGGCCGGGCCTGTAGACCGTTCGCGGCCGGAGGTGATGCACGTTCTGCCGTGAGGACCGGTCACGCCGGCGACGTGCGGGTAGCCTCGCGACATGGTGCTCCTCGACCGGCTGCTATCGCTTGGGATCTCCGAGACGATTCCCGACCGGCTCGCGCGTCACGTGCGCGTCACCAACGCGCTCGCGCTGCTCGGTGTGGTGCTGTCGTTGACCGGCATCCCGATCGACGCGATCGGCGATGGCACCTGGGTCGTCGCCATCGACGTCCTCGCGACCCTGGCGTTCGCGGCGTGCGGGCGGCTCAACGCCGGGGGGCGCCACACGGCGGCGCGGGTGGTCCTGGCGATCACGGCGAACGTCGTGATCCTGGATGGGATCCTGGAGACCGGCGCGGTCGCCGAGCTGCGCGTGGTGTTCCTCCCGCTCGCGGTGTTGCCGTTCCTGATCTTCGGGGTGGCCGAGCGCGGGTGGTTGATCACCCTCACGCTGGCCCCGGTCGCCTCGTACTACGGGACGGCCATGACGGCGCACACGCCGACCCCGGGGCTGTCCACGACGATCTACATGTACTACGCGCCCGTGCTGGCGTTCACGATGATCATCGCCGGCGCGTACGTGTTCGCGCACGTCGAGCGCGACGTCGAGGACAAGCTGCGCGGCGCCCGGGCGCGCGCCGCCGAGGCCGCGCGGCTCGCGTCGCTCGGCGAGATGTCGAGCGGGATCGCGCACGAGATCAGAAACCCGCTGGCGGCGATCCACCTGGCGGCCACGCAGATCGCCGAGCACCCCGAGGAGCCCGTGCTCGTCGCGCAGCTCGGCGAGCGGATCCAGCGCATCGTCATGCGGGCGTCGCGGATCATCGACGCGCTCCGATCGCTGTCGCGCGACGCGAGCGGGGACCCCTTCGTCTCGACCCCGGTCGCGCGCATCCTCGGCGACACCCTCGAGCTGTGCGCGAAGCGATTCGCCGATCACGGCGTGGCGCTCACCGTCGGCCAGATGCCACCGGAGCTCGTCGTCGAGGGTCGTGCCGTGCAGCTGTCGCAGGCGCTCGTGAACCTCGTGACCAACGCCTACGACGCGGTGGCGGCGTCGTCCGAGCGGTGGGTCCGGATCGACGTCGTCTCCGACGGCGATCGGCTCGAGCTCGCGGTGACCGACAGCGGCCCGGGGATCCCGGCGGGCATGCGGGGGCGCATCTTCGAGCCGTTCTTCACGATCAAGGCGCCGGACCGGGGAACCGGGCTCGGGCTGAGCCTGTCACGCGAGCTCGTGGCGGCCCACCACGCTCGAGCTCGACGCCACGTCCCCTCACACGCGGTTCGTCATCCGGATCCCGTGGGTGCAGCCGTCGGCGCCTTCCGTCGCGGCGGCCGCGTCCCGTGGGCACAGTAGCGGTCGGTGACCGCGAGGAGCTCGCTGGTCTCGAACGGCTTGCACAGCGACGCGATGGCCTCGCTGGGGGTGGGGCCACCGAGCGCGGAGATCACGCAGACGGGAATGTCGTCGAGTTGCCGCGCCTGCATCTGCGCGAGGACCTCCCAGCCGCTCATCACCGGCATCACGAGATCGAGGATCACCAGGCACGGCCGTTGCCGCGTCATCGCCGCGAGGGCCGCACGGCCGTCGCTGGCCAGCTCGACGACACACCCGTTGACCTCGAGGGTGAGCTTGAGCATCTCGCGCACGTCCTCGTCGTCCTCCACCAGCAGGATCACGCGTCGACTGTAGCGCCAATGCGACGCCATGCCATCGTGCGTCAGCGGGTCATGGGCGCTGCAAGCGCGCGTCGACGTCGAGGAACCGATCGGCGAGCGCCTTGACGAACTGGCCGAGGTACGAGCTCTCGACCAGGTGCTCGAGCGCCGCGCGCTCGACGACGACCGCGCTCACCTCGTCGAGCACGACCACGCTCGCCGAGCGCGGCGTGTCCGCGAAGATCGCGGTCTCGCCGAACACGTCGCCGGCCTGGAGCACGCGCAGCGTGATGTAGCGGGTCGGATCGTTCGGGTCGCGCTTGCGGACCTCGCAGCGCCCCGCGGTGATGATGTACGCCGCGTCGGCGACGTCGCCCTCTCGGACGATGACCGCGCCGACGGGAAACTTGTGCAGCGGGAACCAGTTGCCGCCGCGGAGGAACGCGCGCAGCGCATCCGCGAACTCGGCGGCGCTCTGGTACCGATCGGCGGGCTCGCGCGCCATCGCCTTCATCGCGATCTGGCTCAGCAGCGGTGGCGGCTTGATCGCGACCCCGGTGGCCTCGTCCGGCGGCCGGACGTCGCCTCGCTGCGCGCGCGGCAGCGCCTCGGCGAGCGGACCCGGGTAGGGCGCGGCGCCGGTGAGGGCCTTGTAGAGGATCGCGCCGAGCCCGAACACGTCGGTGCGCGGGTCGATCTTGCTGATCTGCCCGAGCGCCTGCTCCGGTGCCATGTACTGCAGCGTGCCGATCACCATGCCGTCGGGCTCGATGGCGCCCTCGACGAACGACCGATCGCCGGTCACCTGCGCGCAGCCCCAGTCCATCAGGTAGACCTGCCCGAAGTCGCCGACCATGATGTTGTCGGGCTTGAGGTCGCGGTGGATGACGCCGCGGCTGTGCGCGAGCGCGAGCGCGTCGCACACGCTGATCAGGCTCTGCAGGATCCGCTCGAGGTCGCGCTGGTTGCGCTGCATCGCGATGAGCGCCGTGAGCGTCTTGCCGTCGACGAGCTTCATCGTGTACGCGGCGTGGCTGCGATCCTCGATCGCGAGCTCGTGGACCGGCACGATGTTGGCGTGATCGAGCAGGCCGGTGATCCGCGCCTCGTCGATGAAGCGCTGCGCCATGCCGGGGTCGTTGCCGAGCTCGGGATCGATCACCTTCATCGCGATGTGGCGGCGGAGCTCGGCGTCGTAGAGCCGACGGATCGAGCCCATGCCCCCGCGGGCGATCTCGCCCTCGTCGCGGAGGCGCGCGGACGACGCCATGATCGGCGGCGGCCGGCTGGCCTTGGGGGTGAGCGGGCGGGGTGGGGCGACGGTGGCCTCGATGCCGTCCTCCTCCTCGTCGAGCGCGCCGTCGAACCACGGGATGGCCTCGTCGGGGCCCTTCCCGGAGCTCTGGCGCAGGTCGGCGCCCGGAGGGGGCTTGATGTAGATCGACAGGTTCAGATCGGTCATGTGGGCTCCACGAAGTGCGCGGGCTACGGTCGCCACACGCTGCGCAGGTAGGCGATCACGGCGTCGCGCTCGACGTCGGACAGCGCGCGGTCGTAGTAGACGAGCTCGCCGATCACGGCGTTGGACGCCTCGCCCGCGTCGGACGTTCCGACGGAGAGCGGCTTGGTCCCGGCCGTGATCGTGTGGCTGGCGTCCATCGATTCGACGAACGTCGGCGCCAGGCCATCGAGCGTGGCGCTGGAGAAGTACCGCGTGGTGCCGGTGAACCGGCCGGTCAGCACGTACTGCGTGCCCTGGACGAGGGTCAGCTCGACGTTGGTGTTGTCGTTGTTGGTCTGCCAGTGCATCACGTTGGGGTCGCCGGTGCCGTTCTGCTCCATCTACCAGTCGGTGTCGCGGCTGCCGTGGTGCGCGATCGCGCCCCACTGCGCCGGGATCTTCTGCTCGATCACCGCGAACACGGTGACGTCGGTGGTGAGCGGGAACCCCGCGGTCGCCAGCCGCGCAGCGCCGCCGAAGTCGAGCGCTGCGTGCCCGGCGAGTCGTCCCGCCGCGAACACCGGGTTGACGACGTCGACCGCGAGGTCGCGGCCGTTGCCGGAGACGTCCTGCCAGGTGCTGACGTTGCCCGAGACGTCCTGGATCGCCGTCCACGACGGGATCGCCGTGTAGCGCGCCGCGAGGCCGGTGGTGACCGGCAGCGCCGGCGCCGAGCACACGCGGATGTGGGCGACCGTCAGGCCGCCCTGGTCGCCACCGCCCACGAACGCGCGATCGGCCGAGCCGTGGAACTGCGACGGCACCGCGATCGCGACTCCCTCCGCTGGGTTCGTCAGGTTGAACCACTCGATCGCCGCGATCGCGCCGTCGTCGATGTAGCGCACGTGGTACGGGACGCCGAGCGTGGGCGTGAACGGCGTCGGCGTGCTGTCGAGGAGGCCGGTCCCGGCGACCAGCTCGACCGACGTCGACGACAGCCGGGCGCGCAGCGAGTCGGTGGGCTCGTCGGCCGCGGCCGCGTCGCGGAGCCCGTCACCGCGCGCACCGAGGTAGGTCACGTCGCTCGCGCTGTAGATGACGTCGGCCTCGATCATCATGGGATAGGTGACGTCCCCGGTGGTGTGGATGGTCCCCCGCTGGGTGAGCTGGACGCCCATCGCCGACGCGGTCGCCACGCCGTCGATCGCGAACCCCGCGCCGAGCGGGAGCGCCGTCGCGGGATCGAAGTCGCAGCCACCCGCGCGGCATCGGCTCGGGCCTTCGCCGAAGCAGTAGCTGCCGGCCTCGACCGTGCATCCCGCCGAGCAGCCGTCGCCATCGAAGGGGTTGCCGTCGTCGCAGCCCTCGCCGAACTCGACGATGCCGTTCGCGCACATCGCCATCTGCTGGATGCACATCCCGTGTATGAGGTCGAACCCGATGCCGCAGCTCAGGCAGGTCGCGCCCGGGCCCGTGCAGGCCGTGCAACCCGGCTGACACGGGGCGCACTGGGTATCGAAGGTCGGGCCGCAGGGCACGGCCGCGTACAGGCTCGGCCCGCAGGCGCTGCAGACGGCGCAGATGCGATCGGTGGTCGCCCCGCACGGCTGGGCCTCGAACATGTCGCCGATGCAGGGGCTCGCGCACGTGAGGCACGCGGTGTCCATGACGGGTGAGCAGGGGTTCGCCGCGAACTGGTCCGCGCCGCACGCGGTGCACGCCGCGCACACGAGGCCGTTGCCGGTCAGCCCGGGGTTGCACAGGCACGCCGCGGTGCCGTTGATGTCCATGCACGTCGCGTCGAAGCTGCAGCCGCCGTTGTCGATCGCGCACACGCCGGGGCCGCCCGGGATGCAGGCACCGCTGGCGCACGTCAGCCCGACGTCACACGCGTGCCCGCACGTGCCACAGTCCGTCGGGCTCGAGCGCAGGTCGACACATCCGGTCGCGCATGGATCCTCGTCGGGAGGACAGCTGAGCTGCGTCGGTTGTGCGCAGCCGATCCCGACGATCGCGAGGATCGCGACGAGCACGACACGTGGTCGGTAACACTCCACCAGGTCGCGTTGTCGCACTGCACCCACCCTATCAAACCCGCGCGAGCGCGGTCGAGCGTGGTTCCGCAGTGTTTGCAGGCGTGATACCGTGGTCGACGACCTGATGAGAAACCTGACGTTAGCACTTGGGATTTCCGCCGCGCTGCTCGTGCTCGCCGCGGTCGACGCGCACGGCGAGCCGCTCGCCATCGGCAAGGCCAAGATCGTCAACGGCAAGGTGCTGCTGAACCGGGGCACGGCCAAGACGCCGGTCAAGGTCGGCGACACGCTCAACGAGCACGACGTGTTCGAGACCGGCGCCGACGGCAGCCTCGGGGTCACGTTCACCGACAACACGTCGTTCTCGATCGGCCCCAACAGCCACGTCGCGATCGACACGTACTTCTTCGATCCCAAGAACCTCAAGGGCAACATGCTCGCCCAGCTCAAGAAGGGCACGATGATGGTCCGGACCGGCGAGCTGACGCGGCAGCAGCCCGGGTCCGTGAAGATCAAGACCCCGCGCACCGTGCTCGGCGTCCGGGGCACCACCTTCGTCGTCTCCGTCGACGAGTAACGCGCGTGCCCCAGTTGCGACGGCACGCCCTCGCGGCCGCCCTCTACAGTCTCGTCGGCGGTCTCGCCACTCCACGCCTCGCGCGCGGCGAGGCGATCGGCTATCAGCTCAACCGCTACGAGCCCGTGCCCGCCGGCGATCCGTTCCTCGTCGTCGAGGCACCCTCGTGGTCCGGGGCGGGGCGCGCGTTCGCGGCCGCGCTGTCGTTCGACTACGCGTACCACCTGCTCGTCGCGGATCCGGCCGCCGCGCCGATCAGCCACGCGACCAGCGGCCACCTCGATCTCGCGGGCGCGCTGTTCGGGCGGGTCGGGTGGTCGCTCAGCGTCCCCCTCGTGATCGATCAGGTGGGCACGGCGTTCGCGGGCGTCGGTCCGACCGGGACCACCGCGGGCGATCCGCGGCTCGGCGTACGCGCGCGCCTGTACGGTGCGCGCGACGGGGCGATGACGCTCAGCGCGGCGGCGTACCTGTGGATCCCGATCGGGGGCGAGGATCAGCTCACCGGCGACGCCGGCGCGCGAGGCCTCGGCCGCCTCACGCTCGGCGGCGTCGCGCGTGATCGCGTCCGGTGGGGGATCAACGGCTCGCTGCTCGCGCGCCGCACCGCCGTGCTGTCGGCGACCACCGCGCCGGCGGGGAACACCGTCGGCAGCGAGCTCCAGCTCGGCGCCGCCGTCGGCTTGCTCGCGTTGGATCACCGGCTATCGATCGGACCCGAGGTGCTGGTGTCGGTCGCGCTCGCGGACCTGCCCGCGAGCCAGGACGTCGCGACGGTCGAGGTGTTCGGCGGCGCACGCTACCTGATCGACGACCGCTTCCAGCTCGGCCTCGGCGTCGGCACCGCGGTCGCTGGCTCGGGCTCGCCCGAGGCGCGCGTGCTGCTGTCGCTCACGTACGCGCCCACGGGAGTGCGCGGGCCCAGCTCGAGCTTCGAGCGCGTGATCGTGCTCCCCGACGAGGATGGCCACGTCGGCGCGGTCGAGGTGAACGACGGCAAGCGCAAGCAGCTGCTCGATCGCGCGTACGCGTCGACCGAGCTCCACAAGAAGGACGGCAAGATCCGCCCGGTCCAGAGCTCGGCCGCCAAGGTCGCGCAGGGGCCGACGGCGTCGGTGGTGCGTGCGCTCCCGCCGCCCGATCGCGACGGCGACGGGTTCGTCGACGCGGAGGACGGTTGCCCCGATCGCGCCGGGCTCGCCTCGGCCGATCCGATCCGGCGCGGCTGCCCGCTGGCCGCCGAGAAGATCGTCGTGCTGCCCGACGAGGACGGCCACGTCGGCGGCGTCGAGGTCGACGACGGCCACACCGTGACGGTGCTCGACAAGCCGTATGCCTCCGCCGAGGTCGACGCGGGCGGCACCGCGCACGCGGTCCCGTCGCCGTCGCCGCGGGCGATCGCCACCGTGACCAAGGCGATCGCGCAGGCGCTGCCCGTCGCCGACGCCGACGACGACACCATCCTCGATCACGACGACGCGTGCCCCACGCGCGCGGGCGTGCGGTCGCCCGATCCGATCCGCAACGGTTGCCCCGAGGCTGCCGAGCGGATCGTCGTGCTGCCCGATCCCGACGGCCACGTCGGCGGCGTCGAGGTCGACGACGGCCACGGCACGCTGACGGTCGTCGATCAGGCGTACGCGTCGGCCGAGATCGGCCGCGACGGCGTCGCCCACGCGGTGACGCCGACCACGCCCCGGGCCGTCGAGCACGCGATCGCCGCGATCGCGCTGACGCTCCCGCTCGCGGACTCCGACGCCGACGGCACGCGCGACGAGGCCGATGCGTGCCCCGATCGCCCGGGCCCCGCGTCGACCGATCCGCTGCGCACGGGCTGCCCGGTGGCCAACGAGAAGGTCGTCGTGCTCCCGGATGCCGACGGCCACGTCGGCGCGGTCGAGATCGACGACGGCCAGCACACGGTGCTGCTCGACGCGGCGTACGCCACCGCCGAGG
>JAPLLF010000330.1 GCA_026387715.1 Pseudomonadota bacterium | reverse complement strand
GCACTCTACCCCGCCGGCGTAGGACCAGACGCCTATGACCGAGATCGGCTGGGTACACGCACGCGAAGTGCTCGATAGCAGAGGGAATCCCACCGTCGAAGCCGAGGTCGGACTCGACGGCGGCGCGCTGGGCCGCGCGATCGTGCCGTCGGGCGCGTCGACCGGCGAGCACGAGGCGCTCGAGCTGCGCGATGGCGACGTCTCGCGCTTCCTCGGCAAGGGCGTCACCAAGGCCGTCGATCACATCCGCGACGTGATCGCCCCGACGGTCATCGGCATGGACGCGACCGATCAGAGCGGGATCGACTCGGCGCTGATCTCGCTGGACGGCACCGCGCTCAAGTCGCACCTCGGCGCGAACGCGATCCTCGCGGTGTCGATGGCGGCGGCGCGCGCCGCGGCGCTCGCCCACGACCTGCCCCTGTACCGCTACCTCGGCGGCGTCGGCGCGGTGACGTTGCCCGTCCCGCTGATGAACCTCATCAACGGCGGCGCGCACGCCGACAACAACGTCGACATCCAGGAGTTCATGATCGTCCCGTACGGGTTCGATCGGTTCGAGGATGCGCTGCGCGCCGGCGTCGAGGTGTTCCACAACCTCAAGAAGTTGCTGTCGAGCCGCGGCAAGGCGACGAACGTCGGCGACGAGGGCGGCTTCGCGCCGAGCCTCGAGAACGCCGACGAGGCGCTCACGTTGCTGCTCGAGGCGATCGGCAAGGCCGGCTACAAGGCGGGCGAGCAGATCGGGCTCGCGCTCGACGTCGCCGCGTCGGAGTTCTTCGATGCCGACAAGGGGACGTACGCCTACGAGGGCAAGCAGCGCTCGTCGGCCGAGATGGTCGAGCTGTACGCGAGCTGGGTGGCGAAGTATCCGCTGGTGTCGATCGAGGACGGCCTCGACCAGAACGACTGGGCGGGATGGAAGGCGCTGACCGACAGGGTCGGCAAGACGACGCAGATCGTCGGCGACGACCTGTTCGTGACCCAGACGGCGCGGCTCAAGCGCGGCATCACCGAGGGCATCGCGAACTCGATCCTCGTGAAGGTCAACCAGGTCGGCTCGCTCAGCGAGACGCTCGACGCGGTGCGCATGGCGCAGCACGCCCGCTACACGGCGATCATCTCGCACCGCTCGGGCGAGAGCGAGGACTCGTTCATCGCGGACCTCGCGGTCGCGGCCAACGCCGGCCAGATCAAGACCGGCAGCGCGTCGCGGTCGGATCGCATCGCCAAGTACAACCAGCTGCTGCGCATCGCCGATCAGCTCGGCGAGGAGGCGCGCTTCGCCGGCGCCGGGGCCTTCCGGCGATGAAGGTGTTGACGGCGATGCTCGCGACCCTCGCGCTCGCCGCGTGTGGCGAGCCCCGCAAGGCGCCGGCCACCGCGGCCGAGGACAAGTCCGGGCCGGTCGAGACCGCGGCGGATCGCGACGACTGCACGGTGGACGAGGACTGCGCGCTCGTCGAGGCGTGCTGCGGCTGCAGCGCGGGCGGCCGCAAGGTCGGCATCCGCGCCGACAGCGTCGCCGGCTACGAGCAGTCGCGCGCCCACCGCTGCGCGGCGTCGGCGTGTCCGCAGATGATCAGCGAGCACCCGTCGTGCAACGCCGAGCCGGTGTGCAAGAAGGGCCACTGCCGTGCCCAGGCGCACATGAACCAGGCGCCGGTCGCGCCGCTGCCACCCGCGACGACGACCCCGTAGGTGACGAACCCGCTCGTCGACGACCGCGACGTCGAGGTCATCCTCGACGAGCTGCTCGATCTCGGCGCGCTCGCCGCGCTGCCGTACTTCGCCGATCACGATCGCGCCGACTACGAGCTCGTGCTCGCGTCCGCGCGCAGCCTCGCGCGCACGACGCTGTTCCCCGCGTATCGCGCGCTCGACGCCGCGCCCGCGACGCTCGTCGACGGCCGCGTGCACGTCCACCCGCAGCTCGCGGCGCTGGTCGGCGGCATCGTGGACCTCGGCTTCACCGCGGCCCCGCGCCCGTACGCCGTCGGCGGCGCGCAGCTGCCGCTCACGGTGTGCTCGCTCGCGACGATGTACCTGATGGCCGCCAACGTGTCGGTCTACGCCTACGTGGGCCTCACGCAGGGCGCCGCGCACCTGCTCGAC
>JAPLLF010001157.1 GCA_026387715.1 Pseudomonadota bacterium | reverse complement strand
CCGGCTTTCGCCGGTTTTTGGTGAGCGAAGCGAACAAGTAGGCGAAGCCTACGAGTCCGGCTTTCGCCGGTTTTTGGTGAGCGAAGCGAACAAGTAGGCGAAGCCTACGAGTCCGGCTTTCGCCGGGTTTGGTGAGCGAAGCGAACAAGTAGGCGAAGCCTTGGGGGATCCGCTCGCGACGCAGTGCGACGTGGTCGGTCGTGCAGGATTCTCCGAACTTGAACGCCGCCGGCCGTTGACCACATCGAGGCGCTTTTCTACGATGCTCGCCGAAGGGGTCGAAACGAAAGGACTCTACGCGCGTGGATGTAGTCGACGAGGAAGCGGTGATCGCGTGGCAGGATGTGCTCGATATGGTCGTCGCAGGACGACCAGAGAACCTGTCGTGTCCGCTCTGTCACCATCGTCCGCTCACGATCGAAGAGGTCGATAACTCGACTCGGATCTCGTGTGCGAAGTGCAAGAAGTTCATCCAGGGACGGTTCACGCCGTAGTCGGCAACTCATGTCCAACGATCGCGACTTCCTCGGCAAGGGCCTGCGGTTCCCGGTATCGGTGAACCTCAACGGTGGTGTTTCGACGAGTCAACTCGAGGAGAACGTACGGCAATCGCTGTTCGTCATCCTCGGGACGGCGCCGGGCGAGCGCCTCATGCGGCCCGATTTCGGCTGCCAGATCCACGACCTCATGTTCGCGCCCAACAGCGACATCACCGCCGCACGCGCGGAGGTGTACTGCGAAGAAGCCATCTACAAGTACGAGCCGCGCATCTCCTTCGTGAAGTGCACCGCGGCGCCGCACAACGACGAGCCGAATCGGCTCGACGTCAAGATCGAGTACGTGATCGCGGGCAAGAACGACAAGAAGAACCTCGTGTTCCCGTTCTACCTACGCAACGAAGATGACGAAGCGAGTGCCGCCGTCGCCGGCAGCACGTAGCTCGAACCGAGACGAAACCGATGATCCCACCGCCGAAACTCGACGACAGAACGTTCCACGACATCGTCGAGGAAGCCATCTCGATGATCCCGCGGTATGCGCCGGAGTGGACCAACCACAATCCGTCGGATCCGGGCATCACGCTCATCGAGCTCGCGGCGTGGATGACCGACCTGCTCATCTACCGGCTCAACCAGGTGCCGGACAAGAACTACGTCGCGTTCTTGAACCTGCTCGGGATCAAGCTGCGCGCACCGCGCGCCGCCCGCGCGCTCGTTCGCTTCACCCTCGTCGAGGGCGCGACCAAGCAGCGGGTCCCGCGTGGGACGCAGATCTCGACGCCGCAGGCGACCGAGGAGCACACGGTCACGTTCGAGACGTCGAAGGACGTCGTCATCTCGTCGTCGAAGCTCGATCGCTGCTTCTCGTACTTCGACAACGCGTACTCGGAGAACAGTCGCTACGTCGATCCGGCGCCGAGCACGGTGACCGATGCGTTCGAGATCTTCTCGGGTGCGCAGCGCATCGAGCGCTACATGTACCTCTCCGACCCGCGCTTCGCGAACACGGGTGACTCGGCGCTCCTGCGGATCTTCCTCGGCGCCCCCGAGCACGGCGGTCGCGACCTCGCGCGCCTCCTCGAGTGGGAGTACTGGGAGGGATCGCGGTGGAAGGAGCTCGAGCCCGGGATCATCGAGGTCGATCGCGGCGAGGTCGCGTTCATGGGCCCGCTGCGGTTCGAGCCGACGACGGTGAACCACGTCGAGGGGCTCTGGCTTCGCGGTCGCCTCGCCGAGGTTCCGGAGACCGTCGAGGATACCGAGATCGACACGATCCGCGCGCGCGTCGAGGTCATCGGCGAGGGGCTCGCCCCGACGCAGGCCTACGCGAACCTCGACTCCAACGCGTTCCTGCCGCTCGACCTCGGCAAGAACATCTATCCGTTCGGCAAGGATCCGAAGCTCGACTGCATCTTCTACCTGGCGTGCGACGAGCTGCTCCAGACCGCCGATGCGTACATCTCGATCGAGATGTTGCTCGCGGACGCGAGCGTCATCCCGCGCCCGAACCCGAGCGAGCAGCTCATCCTCGCGTTCGAGTACAACGACGGCAAGCGCTGGCGTCACCTCGGGCGATCGGCGCCGCGTGGCGTACTGCCGGGTGCCGGCGACGAGCTCGGCTTCCACGACGAGACCAAGGCGCTCTCGCAGTCCGGCTCGGTCAACTTCCGGCGCCCGAAGGACATGGAGTCCGTCGAGGTCAACGGCGTGGCGGCCCGCTGGGTGCGCGTGCGCATCGAGAAGGGCGACTACGGCGAGCAGGGCACGTACACGCTCGAGAGCGACAAGTGGATCTTCAAGGACGAGCGCGCGCTGCGTCCGCCCGCGCTCCGCTCCGTGACGTTCCGCTATCGCGAGGACTATCGCGACGTCCGCCACGTGCTGACGTTCAACGACTTCCAGTTCACCGACGTCACCGAGGTCGCGCATACCGAGTACACGATCTTCCAGCCGTTCCAGGTCAAGGCCGAGGAATCGCCGGCGTTGTACGTCGGCTTCGTCGGGCGCCCGCCGAACGATCCCCTGGGGCTCCACTTCCAGCTCGACGAGGAGCTCGGCCTGGGCTCGCTGCCGAGCGACGAGGCCGAGATCGCGACGACGGAGCTCGACAAGTACGAGACCATGCGTCGCCTCGCGTGGGAGAGCGGCCAGCGCGTCGTGTGGGAGTACTGGGATGGGCGCGAGTGGGAGCCGCTGGTCGTCGACGACGAGACCCAGGGGTTCACCAACTCGGGCTTCGTCACGCTCGTCGCCCCCGACAACTGGACCGTGCTGTCGAAGTTCACCGAGGAGCGATACTGGCTCCGCGCCCGGCTCGAGCAGGGCGGCTACGTCAAGCAGCCGCGCATCCGCATGATCACGACGAACGCGGTCGACGCGTTCAACCAGGAGACGGTTCGCGAGGAGACGCTCGGCAGCTCCGACGGCTCGCCGCTCCAGACCGTGCGCATCCTGCGGGGGCCGTTGCTCGACGACGAGGTCATCGAGGTGCGCGAGCGCCAGAAGCCGCCGCTCGAGGAGATCGCCGACCTCGGTGTCGACGTCGTGCGCCCGGTCGAACCCGAGAACACGCAGAACAACGAGGTGTGGGTTCGCTGGAAGCGCGTCGATAGCTTCTTCGCGTCGGGCCCGCGCAGCCGCCACTACCAGCTCGACTACGTCACCGGCATCGTGTCGTTCGGCGACGGCCGTCGCGGCATGGTCCCGCCCGAGGCGAAGAACTCGATCATCGCGTCGTCCTACCGTGTCGGCGGGGGCTCGCTGGGCAACGTCAACACGCACACCCTGACCTCGCTCGGTCGCGCGCTCGCGTATATCGAGACCGTCACCAACCCGGTGCCGGCGATGGGTGGCGCGGATCGCGAGACGATCGAGGAAGCCAAGAACCGCGCGCCGTACACGATCAAGAGTCGCGATCGCGCGGTGACGACCGAGGACTACGAGATGCTCGCGTTGCGCGCATCGACGACGCTCGCGCGCGCGCGCTGCGTGCCCGATCGCTCCAACCGCGGTCACGTCACGTTGTGCCTCGTGCCGAAGGGCGATCTCCGCCAGCTCGACAAGCGGCTGACGCCGTCGAACGAGGTGCTGCGGTACGTGAAGCGTTACCTCGACGATCGCAAGCTCGTCGGGACCATGCTCAACGTGGTGCGCCCCCGGTACAAGGATCTCTCGCTGCGGGTGGTCCTCATCCGCCGCACCGTCGGGAGCTCGGATCGTCTACGCAAGGACATCGAGGCCAAGCTCCGGCGCTTCCTGCACTCGCTCGTCGGTGGGCGCGACACCAAGGGCTGGGAGTTCGGGCGCCCGATCCTCAAGGCCGAGATGATCCATCTCGTCGAGGAAGTGCCCGGCGTCGAAGGGGTCGACTCCCTCGAGATCCGCGACGAGAGTCGCAACGTCACCGTCGAGCACCTCCGGCTCGAGGACGACGAGTTGCCGTTCCTGGTCCACGTCTACGTCGCCGAAAAAGTTCGGGACGACATCAAGTAATGGCCGCCGAGCTCTCCACTCTCAATCGTCGCGTCGTTCGCGTCCCCGACGTCGTCGGTCGCCCGAGCAACAAGGCGCAGATCGTCCTCGAGGATGCCGGCCTCGCGAAGGTCGTCGTCCTGTTTCGTGAGAGCTACGAGGATCGCGACACGGTCCTCGAGCAACGCCCCGCGCGCGGCCAGATGGTCTACGAGGGCAGCGAGGTCACGATCTGGATCGCGCGCCGCGGCTACCTCGAGAGCCTGCCGGCGATCTACCGGCGCTCCGATGCCGTCGGCCGCAACATGGTCCGCGACATCTGCTTTCTGTTCGAGCACATGTTCGGATCGGTGGAGCGGAACCTCGACGAGGGCTGGCGGTTCTACGATCCGCACGTCGCGCCGAAGGAGTTCCTCGACTGGCTCGCGCACTGGACGGCGTTCACCGTCGATCTCGAGTGGCCCGAAGAGCAGAAGCGCTCGCTGATCAAGCGCGCGGTCGACCTCTACCGCATCCGCGGCACCAAGCGCGGCCTGATGCTGTTCCTCAAGTTGTTCACGGGCCACGAGCCCGAGGTCCTCGAGAACAGCTGGCCGTTCAAGGGCTTCCGCGTCGAGGGCGAGGAGTCGGTCGAAGGTGCCCGCATCGGGCTCGACTCCGTCGTCCTCCCACCGGTCGATCTCGCCCACTGCTTCATCGTCACGATGCCGATCCGGTACGAGACGGTGACCCCCGGGACGGTGATCCGGATCCATCAGATCATCCAGATGGAGAAGCCGGCGCACACGCACTACTACCTGCGGTTCGCCGAGGAGAAGGACGAGGTCGAGCTGCGCGAGTTCTTCTCGATCGGCCTTCGCTCGGGAATCGGCATCGGGGCCGAGGTCGTCGAGACCGAAGAAGAACCTCCTGCTCCTGAAACGAAGAAGTGAACCCACGTGACCACGAGACGAGACGAGGCGAGCCATGTCTGAAGCGCAACAGGGATTCAAGCGGATCAACTTCTTCAAGGGGTTCCTCACCACCGAGAAGGATTGGAACGACGCGGAGCGCTATCACATCGACAAGCGTCGGTTGCACAACCGCATGCTGCACTCGCCGGGCATCGTCTACGGCTACGCCGGCGATCTGAAGGTCGCGGCGCGCGCGCGTGGCGACCTCTCGGTCGAGGTGCAGCCGGGCTACGCCATCGATGGCATGGGGAACGACCTCATGATCTTCGACGCCGCGATCCGCAACATCAACCTCGAGGAGTTCCGTCTCCCGCAGACGGTGTACGTCGTGCTCCGCTACTACGAGGAGCTCACCGACTTCATCGCGTACAAGGAGAACCTCGAGTACAAGGGCCACCGCCGCGTGCTCGAGTCGTGCCGCGTCGAGCTCTCGCAGACCGAGCCGGACATCACGCGCGAGGTGGAGCTCGCCCGCATCTATCTCGAGAAGGGCGTCGCGCGCGTGCGCGATGCACGGGATCCCCACGATCCCAAGCCGAACGAGATCGACATGCGCTACACGCCGAAGGGCGGGTTCTGCGGCTCGATCATGCCGCCGCCGCTCCGCCTGCGGCTCGAGAACCTGCTCGGCACGGTTCGCCGGGGTGCCCTCGAGTACACGCGGCGTGGCGTGATCTCGGGTCACGACGTCGTGCAGGCCGCGAACACGGCGCTGATGCTGCTGTTCGCCAACCAGCTCGATCTCCGCAACGTGTTCGACGTGTTCAAGCTCATCATCGAGGCAGAAGCCGAGCTCGCGCTCGACGTCGACGTGCACCACCCGACGATCGCCCAGAAGAAGGAGTTCTCGGAGTACCGCCGCCAGGTCGAGATCCTTCGCGGCCTGCTCGCCGAGAACAAGAACAACCTCGAGTCGTATCAAAATCTATTGTCGTTCCAGGCGAAGTGCGCCGAGATCGCGATCTCGGCGGTCGCTGGCGAGAAGGTGCTGATCGAGGCGCCGGTCGCGAAGTCCGACGAGAAGAAGGTCGCGAACATCACGGACTGGGAGGGCGTCAAGGTGATGCCGCAGCCCAAGCCGACGATGGATCTCGAGGGCCTCACGTGGGTGCTCGTCGACGAGATCGAGATCCTCAACAAGGAGTCCGAGGACAAGCACTTGTTCTCGATCAAGGACGCGAAGGATTCGTACCGTTCGCGCCAGAAGCTCAAGTACCCCGACGGCACCACCGTCGAGGATACCGGCCGTGCGCACGTCGACGGGTACAGCGAGTTCAAGTGCATGAACATCGTGCCGGGGCGGCCGGTCGTGGTGCTCCGCCGGATGGATTACGTCTACGGTGACTACGAGCTCGAGATGCTGGTCAACGGCAAGAAGGTCGGGGTCATCGCGTGCGTCGGGACCGACCGCGTCCACCGCTGGCGGAACTGGCCGGCGCTGATCACGGCAGAGCACATCACCGACACCTCGATCATGTTCCGCCAGCAGTCGGTGACCGCGGGACGGGACATCAACATGTTCCACATCTGGGTCTATCAGCCGAAATAGCTGCTCGATCTGTTAGCTTCGCTCGTGTGAGCGGGACGCCTGGGCTAAGATATCGCCCGGGCTGCCGGAACCATGTTCCTACGATACCTAGACTTCATCTTTGCTCCCTTCCGGGCGATCAATAACAAGATCCTCGGTGTCAAGAACATTCACGGCAACATCAAGGTCGATGTCAATCGATCGAAGTCGTTGATGAATCGGGGCAAGCAGTTCGCTGGGCAGGCGAGCCAGCAAGCGAATCAACTGGGTGGGGCGCAGCAGCAAGGAGCCCAAGCCATGCAGGGACAGATGCCGGGAATGCCGCAAGGAATGCCGCAGGGAATGCCGGGGATGCCGGGCGCACCCGCACCGGGCGCGCCCACCCAATCGCCGCCGATCCGCACCGAGGGTTGGTGGATCTTCAAGAAGAAGTTCTGCACGCAATGCGCGCAGCAACTCGACAAGAGCTGGGACCAGTGTCCGTACTGCGCGCAGATCGCCCAGCAGGTGGTCGCCGCACCGGCGAAGCTCCAGGCGCTCAAGACGCAGGCGTTCGTCATCGACCAGTCGGGTCAGCAGAGCGGGATGCAGCTGCTCGGGTGGATCGTTCCCCTCCAGGGGCCGCAGCGCGGTGAGCTGTTCACGCTCTCTCCGAACACCTCGATCGGCACGGATGCGAAGTGCACGCTCGTGCTCCAGGACAAGTTCATGTCCAGCCATCACGCCGAGATCAAGGCCGAGAACGGCATGTGGGTCCTCAAGGACGCCGGCTCGACCAACGGCACCTACGTGAACAACAAGCGCGTCGATCGTCACGAGCTGGTCGACAACGACTTCATCAAGTTCGGCAGCGCGATGTGCAAGTTCAAGAGCCTATGAGTTCCAAGAGTTCCAAGCGACCGATGAAGAAGTTCGCGGAGCGTCTCGGTCTCCTCGCCCTGATCGCCACGATCGGTGGCGGCGGGTTGGTGTTCGCGGAGACGCCTGCTGGTGGTGGTGGCGGCGGTGGCGGCGGCGGCGGTGGCACCGTCGAGGTCCAGCTCACGACCAAGGAGCAGGACGCGGCCGGCAAGGCCCGCGAGGATGCGCCGACGATCGAAGCGACGATCATCGGTGGTCCGAACTTGCCGATGGACAAGTTCTCGATCTACGAGCCGAACTCGAAGGTGCCGTTGAGCATCACGGCGACGGCGAAGCGTGACTACACGCAGGGCACCGAGACCGTCGCGATCGCGCTCGTGATCAACGGGCAAGAGGTGTGGATCGGCAACGACGAGATCGAGCCCGAGGATAGCCCCTCGCGCTACCTCGGGGTCTTGAAGGGCCTCAAGGTCGCGTTGCAGACCGTGCCGTTCGTGAACGCGGGGCCCAAGGGCAGCAAGGGTGTCCTGATCACCTACGGTGACCAGGCCAAGGTCACGGTCCCGATGGGGCCGCTCGAGAACCTCACGCCCGACTCGCTGGGTACGCAGAAGGACTATTACAAGAAGACCGGCAACGCCATGGTCCTGGGGATCGAGAAGGCGCTGTCCGAGCTCGGGCCCGTGGAGGCTGCACGCAAGGCGATGATCGTCGTCTGCGACGGCAACGACACGAACAACGAGGCCGCCAAGGGGCAGCTCGCGGCGTACAAGAAGCAGGCTGCGGCGGCGCGCATCCAGATCTTCGCGATCATCTACAAGGGCCAGCTCTCCTCCGAAGGCAACGTCATCAACAACCTGGTGCCGTCGCCGAAGACCGTGAACTCGGCGGAGGACATCGCGACGTCGATTCGCTCGGTCCTCGATCGTATGTCGGACCGCTACTACCTGACGTTTCCCGGCTTCGACAAGAAGTCGAACCTCGGCCTGCCGTGGGACGGCAAGGTCCACGAGCTCATGGTCAAGATCGACAAGGACGACGCCGGCGAGGCGTTCCCGTTGACGATGGCGCCGCGCTGGGCTCCCCCGCAGCCGCGCTCGCTCTGGTGGTTGTGGATCGTGATCCCGCTCGTCCTGATCATCCTGATCATCGTCGCGGTGAAGCTGTTCGTGAAGCCGTCCGAGCCGATGCCGATGCCCATGCCCGTGATGGCGCCGGTGGCAGCGGGACCGGCGCCTGAAGCCCCGAAGCCGGCCGGGCCCATGAAGACCGTGATGATCGGCGTCGGTGGTGATCAAGATGGCTTCCCGGTGGTCGGTTGGCTCGTGCCGCTCAACGGGCAGAACGCCTACCAGACCTTCCGGCTGCGGTCGGGAGCGACGAAGATCGGCACGACGGCACCCGCGGACGTCGTCATCAACGACGGCTTCATGAGCACGGAGCACTGTCAGATCCAGTGCTCGCCGACGGGGTTCATCCTCGTCGACGGGGGCTCGACGAACGGGAGCTACGTCAACGACAAGAAGGTCTCCAAGCACGAGCTCGTCGACAACGACACGATCACGCTCGGCAAGACCAACCTCAAGTTCAAGTCGATCAACTAGTCGTTCGAAAGAAGAAGGCCGTGTCGACCGGGGCTCTTGTCGGGATCATCGTCGGTGGCGCCGTGGCGGTGTTGCTGCTCTTGATCGTCATCGCGGCGAAGCGCAACAAGCCGCCCGCGAATCAGAAGGTCTGCGGGGGCTGTCGCCGCGTGATGCTGCCGGTGTGGACGAAGTGTCTGTTCTGTGGCTGGTCGCCGGCCGCCCGGCTCGAGTTCATTCTCGGGCCGATGGCGAATCAGGTGCTCACCCTCGTCGAGGAGGTCACGACGATCGGATCGGTCGCCGGGAGCAGCGTGGTGCTCGCCGATCCCGCCGTCAGCAAGAAGCACGCGGGGATCCGCAAGCTGCCGGATGGGGGCTACGAGCTCGCCGATTTCGGTTCGACGAACGGCGTGTACGTGAACGGCCACAAGGTGCCCAAGAAGACCCTCGATCAGGGCGATATCATCCGCGTCGGCAATACCGAAGCGGTGTTCAAGAAAGAGTAAGAAAGCGTCCGGCGATCGACTCGCTCGTCGAGTTGCTAGCGCTTCCGCCGCCGCCCCGGTACGATTTCGTCCCCAATGGCGCGGCTCTTGTTTCGCGATAGCCAGGGTCGGGAGGGAGCTGTCGAGCTCACCCCGACCGAAACCGTTTATGTCGGTCGCGGCCTCGAATGCGCGATCAGGACCGATGACGGCATGGTGTCGCGTCGGCACTCCCAGATCCGCATGGAGGGCGGCCGCTTCGTCGTCGAGGATCTCGGCAGCGCGAACGGCACGCACCTCAACAACGTGCGGGTGCAGAAGCAGGCGGTGAGTCACGCCGACGTGATCCAGTGTGGCTCGCTGATCATTCGATTCCTCGACGAGGGCGCGGGCGCGAGTCCGCAGCCCGTCGCCGGCTCGCCGCCACAGAAGAAGGGCGGCACGATGGTGCTCGAGCGCGGCGCCGGCGATGCGCCCGCGCCGCCCGCGATGGCCCCGCCGCCGCCTGCCTTCAACCCCGGACCGCCAGGCTTCGCGCCGCCAGCCCCGAACCTCCCCTATGGTGGGCCGCCCGGAATCCCACAGGGGGGTGGGCCGCCGGGAATGCCGCCCGGGATGCCGCCCGGGATGCCCCCGGGGATGCCAAGCGGTCCACCGGCGATGCCGATGGGAGCACCCGCAGGTGCGGGTGGCAGCGCGTTCAACATGAGCCGGCCCGGCTTCGGGGGATCGGCCGCTGCCTCGAACGTCGGCGCGCCACTCCCCGGATCGCCGGTTCCACCGTCGCCGTACGGTGGCCCGCCGGCGATGCCGGGCAGTCCGTCGCCGGGTGCGCCGGGGTTGCCGTACGGTGGTCCGCCCGGAATGCCGAACGCGGGACCTCCTGCGATGCCAGGCCCGCCGGGTGGTGCGCTGCCTTACGGTGGTCCGCCAGGGATGCCGCGGGGTGGCAACGGGGCGAAGCCCGCCGATCCGAGC
>JAPLLF010000886.1 GCA_026387715.1 Pseudomonadota bacterium | reverse complement strand
CGGCGCCTACCCCAACGTCGGGCCGCGACTCGCGACCCAGCCGACCGGCCATTTCTTCGTGCTCACGAGCGGGCGCGCCGCCGAGGTGAAGTGCGATCGTTCGCTGATGCAGACCGCGCAGATGCCGGAGGCCGACGTGGTCGAGCTCGCGCGCCAGCAGCGTACGTGATCACCCCGCGAACCTACGCACCCGGCATGCGCTCGTCGGTCTTCGGGATGGCACCGAGTTCGAGGACCGAGGAGGCAAGTCACATCTGGTGGAAGCTCTCGGAGCGCCCGGAGATGATGCTGAAGGGCTTGCGCGGTGTGCCCAGGTACGCCGCGCGGAGCTGCCGGCGGATGCGCGCCAGCACAAGCGAGTCGCCGTCCTGGCCGTGGCCGCCGAGTGCGATCGTCGAGCCGAACACCTGCGCGATCCGGTGCGCGCCGACCGGCTCGCGGTGCGAGCGGGCTCACTCACGACGCGCTCGGCTTCTGGCCCACGCTGAAGCACGGACGGACGGACGGACGGACGGACGGAGCTGGATGGTAGGCTCGTCTGGCATGTCCATCATTCGTCCGAGGGGTGGTCTCCTGGTGCTCGCGATGCTCGCGGGCTGTGGCGGTGGGACCTCGAAGTCCGCAGAACCGGCGCCGACCCTCACGATCGAGAGCGCACAGGCCGTCGTGTGGCCGGACGGTGAGACTCGAATCCACCTGAAGGAAACCCACACGCCCTATTGGGCGGCGGTGCTCATCGACGGTGCGAAAGAGCAGCAGGCTGGCTTCTGGCCGCTGGCGGACGCGAAGCGCACCCCAGGAAAGCACTCGATCACCATCGAGGTCGTCCGCAAGGGGCTCCGTTCGGAAGATCCCGATCAGCGCACGACGATGACGGTCGACCTCGTCGTCGCGCCAAAGAATGCCGAGTATGTGCTCCGCGCGCTCGAGACCACCGACCGACCGAAGATCCGCTGCAACAGCTGCACGGGCGACCTGACGTATGGAACCTACGACAAGCAGCTCAAGATCGACTTCAGGCTGCGCGCTGTCCCCGGTGACACCGTCACCTGGGAGGGCAGGCCACTCCCCTCGACCGGGGAGAACCAGGAGGTGTCCTTCAGCCTCGAGTCGGGGTTCGCCGACCTCTCCGTGGCGCGTCTCCTCGATCCGTATGGTGGGATCACGCTGCCGCTCGTGGTGACGACACCTGATGGGGGGACCGCGCTGAATCATCCCTATCTGGACGGCGTGCCGGCGGCGATCGCCGTCTTCGACCGGCCGACGTACGAGATCGGCGATCCGAACAAGGCGGCCGGCGCCGATCGCAACGTGTTGATCCTCAGCACGGCGAGCGGGTTGCCATCGAAGCTCGTGGGGGTCGCCGACAAGATCCGCGACGTCGACCTGATCGCGCTCGTCCTCGAGAAGGAGGCCTATCGCAGGAATTGCGGAAGTTACAAGAATGACGAGGGCAACACGGCCACTCACGAGATCATGGGGTTCGACATCGAAGTCCGCGTCTTCGATCGACGCTCGAGGAAGACCAAGGGACAGCAGCTGTTCCGTGCGCGACCCGCGACGTGTCCCCACTCGATCTTCACCGCGAGACCGGACTCGTTCGACCCGATTAGCGGCCGCGTGGAGGACGCAGAGAAGCTCATCATGTCGTTCGTGAAGTCCTGAGCCCGCTCCGCGGCACGGTCGCATCTGGCAGTCGCCAGGTCGCTACGGCTGATAGAGAAACGCAGCGCCGCCAACATCGGCCTGCCACGCCGCCACGAGTGTTTGAAAGTCGGTGACGACGACGCGTCCGTCATCGCGAAGTGCTGCGAGCGGCACGAGCACGCTGCTCTCGATCGAGTCCACGCCGCCGGCCGCGGTGAGCTCCGACGGCGTGATGTTCCAGGACGCGGTCAGCATGCGATCCGGCGCGACCGCGCCGCTGGTATACGCCGCGACCAACTCTTCGACGCCTGCGACGTGATCGTTCCACGCGCCGACCGCGACAATGTTCCCGTCCGGATCGTCCACAAAGTAGTGGTCCCGATCCTGCGGGCGCCACACACCACTCACCAGCGGATCGTTGACGTGATTCGGCGTGCCCGCGCCGATCAACAAATCACCGCGCCACGTCGCGCTCGGATACTTCTCGCCCGCAATGGGCGCGCGAAATCGATCCCATTGTTGGAACTGCGGTAGCGACGGATCCCAGATGTGGCCACCGATCACCGTGCTACCGCCGACGCCGAGCTCGCCCAGCAGATAGGCGACGTCCGCGTAGTTGTAGCCACCGTTCTCGTGCGAGTGCGGATCGATCGTCACGCGCAGGTCCTCATGCAGATAACGCAGCACGTTCTTGCCGCCCGTCGTCGCGGTCGTTGTCGAGTCCTCATACAGCCGCGCTGCCTCGAGCCACTTCCAGTCTGGCTGCAACACCCAGCGCAGGTCGTGGGCTGCGGACCGCTCGGCCATCTCGATCATCTTCGCGCGCAGGCCCAAGTACACGGTCCGGCTCTGGTCACTGCCAAGCGTCCCGGCAGGGGCCGAGTCCTCGATGTGCGTGAACAACACCACGTGAACTTGCCCGGCCGTTCCCCCAGGCGACTCGGTGCTGCACGCCGTGAGCGCAAGGCAAAACAGCAACTGGCGCATCTGCATGGCTCCTGTGTAGACGAAAAAGCACGAACGACCTACCGGAAACGTGTCAACGCGTTTGGGAGACAGCGAACAATTGAACTCTATGTCGCGAGCGCGACCGCGACTGGATGGGTGGTGAGCGTACGGTGAACCGCACCGGCCCGACCCCGACGGACGCGAAGGGTGTGTCAGTCGAAGCGGATCGACGTCCACGAACTCGCGAGGTGCGCCGCGGTCTCGGCTCTCGAAGCGCCGGGAGATGATGCTGAAGGGCTTGCTCGATCACGTAGCCCTCATTCGAAGCCCCTGCCACAGGGTTTCTCACCGGGTGCAACGATCCGAAAACGCGTTGCCCGGGCGTTCGGATCTCGCGCTCATCCGGCGCCGAGCTGCAGCGCCGTCCACACGTCGTGATCCGCAGGCGCCGTCGTCGGCACCTCCACGCACACCCCGCCCCGCGCGCGGACCCGGCCGAGGTCGCTCGCCTCGACCCGGTCGGTGCGGACGTTGACCACGACGTCGAGCGTGCCATGGACGAGCGCCTCGACCTCGCCGATCGCCCAGTGGATCGCGCCCCAGATGTCGCGATGGGGGTTGCCGAACGCGCCGCCGCCGATCAGCGTGAGCACCACCGTGCGCTTGCCGAGCGCGACCGCGCCGAGCAACGTGCCCAGGTACGCCGCGCGGAGCAGCTGCCGGCGGATGCGCGCCAGCGCGGGCGAGTCGCCGTCCTGGCTGTAGCCGCCGAGGGCGATCGTCGAGCCGAACACCTGCGCGATGCGGGGCGCGCCGACCGGCACCGCGCCGCCCCAGTGGGCGCCGAGCACGACCTCGAGGTCGTCGTGTACTCCGACGCGGAGCTGGTCGAACCGGGTCTCGAGCGCGCCCGCGAACGCCTCGGGATCGTCGATGCGCTCGGCGAGCAGGTAGCCGCACTGCACGGCCGCGATCCCGGGGCCGGTGACGTCGGCGAGCAGATCGAGGCAGGCGTGATCGGTCTGGACGAACCGCGTGCCGTCGGCGCGCGGCGCCTGGTAGTGGCGCAAGAGCGTGCCCGGGAACGCGGACACCGACGCGCGCGGCCCCTGCGTCGCGTCGAACGGGTAGTCGTGCACCGGGACGATCACCGGATCGGGCGACTCGAGGCAGTTGAACTGCGACGCCACCTGGAACAGCGTCCCCGCCGGGGCGGTGGCCTGCAGGCTGCCGATGTCGTTGGCCGCGCTCGCGCCGCGCAGCATCGACAGCCGGACGTGATCGCGCGGTGCACCCGACGATCGATCGATCGCTGCGGCCCGCTGCGTCAGCGTGGCGAGGGTCGGCAGCTCGAAGCGCCCCGCATGGTAGCGGCCGCTCGCGACCGTCAGGGTCGCCGTCCCGTCCGCCGCGAACGTGAAGCTTCCCGCCGGCGCGGCGCGGACCTCGCGCTCCACCGTCGTCAATAGCTCGACGACCTGATCCCGGCTGTTCGGGGACGTCCTCATTTCAGCACCTCTTTCCCTTGTTCGTGTCTATGATACACGAACAAGGTCGAGACTGGGCGACGATTCGTCGATCACCCTCCCATCCATCGCGTGGTCACCGCTTGACGATGGGCTGGCTCGCGCCGAACCGTCGCACCACGCGCGCGAGGTCGATCGCGTGCAGCTGCCCGGCCGCCGCCACCTTGACCGCGTCGGTGCCCACGGGCAGCTCGTTCGCTCCGAGCACCTCCGACGGCCGGCAGGTGATGAGCACGACCTGGATCTCCTGGGCGGCAGTGCGCAGCACCGCGTTGAACCAGCGCACGCGCTCGGGATCCGTCTGGCTGAGGTGATCGTCGAGCACGATCGAGGTGCGCAGCTGCTCGGCGAGGCACAGGCGGAGGAGCGTCGCGAGCTGATCCTGCGTACCGGCGGACAGGACGTCGAGGTCGCGCAGCTCGCCGGCCGCCTGGATGCCCTGGGCCTCGAGGTGCGCGCCGAGCGCGAGCTCGCCGTAGCGACCGCCGGTGAGCTCGCGGAAGCGCTGGCTGACCGGCGCCGCGAGCGCGCGCCCGAGGTGCGCCCCGTCGGTCGACTCGGTCTCCTTGAGGGTGTCGACGAGCATCCTCCAGGCCTCGAACTCGATGCCGACCTCGCGCTCGCGGGCGTGAGCCTGCGCGAGCGCGCCCGCGATCTCTCGCGCGCGCTCGCGGACGATCGCGCCACCGACCTGCTCGAGCGCACCCCGCGAACGGGCGAGCTCCTCGGCGACGTGGCCGAGC
>JAPLLF010001140.1:853-8648 GCA_026387715.1 Pseudomonadota bacterium | reverse complement strand
GTCGCGGAGCGCGTCGAGCAGCTTGAGCACGCCGCGCGCCGGGCGCCACTGCTCGTCGATCAGGAACATCTCCTGCTCGGCGCCGATCCGGCGCACGCCGGTCTCGAACTTCTTCTCGGCGATCATCCGCTCGAGCGCGCGCAGATCCGCGAGGATCGCGCTCATGAACTCGCGCTGACGTTCGGCGTCGAGCTTGCCGTCGACTTCTTTATGCGATCGCGTCGTCATGATTATTTAGCCCTCGGATCCCGCGTCCACGCGTCGAGAATCTGCGGCATCATCCGACGCCATGTCACCCAGTCGTGGTGCCATTCCGTGCCCCACGAATCGACCTTGTTCGGGATGCCCTGGCGGCCCAGCACGTTGGCCAGGTTCCACGACTCGCCGATCGCCTCGGCCCGCCCCTCGCCCGAGGCGATGTGGAGGTAGCGCGAGCGCAGCACGTCGAGGTGGCGCCCCGCCAGGGTCGGCACGAAGTGCACCGGCGACGACACCCAGAAGTCGTCCGAGAAGTCGTGGGGTTGCGCGTCGTAGAACCGGCGGATGTCGTAGGTCCCGCTCATGCACAGCGCGCGGGAGAACACGTCGGGGAACCGGCACAGCACCGCCGCGGCGTGGAACGCGCCGAACGACGCGCCCGCGGTCCACACGTCGAGGTCGGACTTGCAGTCCATCCGGATCGCCGGCACGACCTCGTGGCGGACGTACTGATGGAACATGTTCTGCAGCCACATCTGGTGGCGCGGCGAACCCTCGCGCTGGACCAGCGCCTTGCCGGCGACCGAGTCGCACGAGTAGATCTTGATCCGCCCGGCGTCGAGCAGCGGCGCGAGCGCGTCCATCATCTGGAAGCGCTCGACCTCCTCGGCGTCGCCGCCGGCGGTCGGGAACAGCAGCACCGGCTGGCCGATCGTGCCCCACCGGACGAGCGTCACCTCGCGCTGGACGCGATCGCTCCACCACCGCGACACCATCTTGTCACCACGAATCCCCATTACGCGCTCACCTGATTCTCCGCGCGCCACGCCTGGACGCGGTTCCAGAACAACTCCGTGAACTGCTCGATCTCGTGCTTGGGGTACAGCGCCGCGACCTTGGCGCGGAACGCGGCCTTGGCCGGCTCGGTGCCGAAGAACTCCCAGGCGACCTCGTCGAGGTGCGGCAGGTGCTTGGCGCAGAACTCCTCGAACCGGGCGGTCTCGAAGCGCTCCTCGGCGATCGCCGCGTACGCGCGCAGGCGGTCGCGATACGGCGCGTCCCGCTGCTCCCTGGCGATCTTGTAGAACGGCTCCCAGTCGAGCGTCTTCCTGAACGGCTTCTTGGTGACCGCGCAGAAGATCGACCACCGTAGGTTGGCCTTCACCAGCCACGGGAAGTGGCGGTGCAGCGACGTGACCTGCGAGTCGGGGCACGGGTTGGCGAAGTCGATCGGGTACCAGACGCCACCCTTGCGCAGCGACTCGCACGAGTTGAAGTCCCAGCCGAAGAACGCGTTGATCGTGAGCGTGGTGTCGCGCAGCATCTGCGCCTCGTCGGCGGACACGAAGTCCTGGGCCTGCGAGTAGCGATCGTGGAGCGGCGCGTCGGGCTCGTACTTGACGAGGTGGGTCTGGGGCCCCAGGCCGATGCAGCGCACGAAGCTGTCGAACGGGTTCACCGCGGCCTGCAGGTGCATGACGCCCTTGCCGCTGTCCTCGTAGGTCTTGCGCAGCGCGGCCTCGTCGGCGATCCGCGTCACCGCGCGCCAGCCGCCGCCGTCGTACGGCTTCATGAACATCGGGTAGCCGATGCGGTTGCCGATCGCGCCGAGGTCGAACAGCCTGGCGTACTTCTTGAGCGTCGGCGCGAGATCCGGCAGCGGCTCGTACGCCTTGGGCGGGATCATCCACGTCGTCGGGATCGGCATCCCGAGGTGCATCATCGCGCAGTACGACGTGTGCTTCTCCATCGACTGGACGGCCCACGGGTTATTGAGGACGTAGAGCCCGTCCATCAGGATCGCCTTTTTGATCCACTCGCGGCTGGTGTGATACCAGTGCGTCAGCCGGTCGAGGACGACGTCGTACTGACAGGGTTGCTGCAGGTCGAACGGCTCGATCGTGACGCGCTCGCAGGCGATCGACACGGTGTCGCCCTCGTGCGCGATCGCGAGATCGAGCTTGCCGAGGATCTGCTCGTAGCAAGCAGGCCAGCAGATGTCCGCGCCGAGCGACAGGCCGATCTTTCGAGTGACGGATGCCATGACGTCTCCAGGTTACTCGTACACGTGCAGGAACGGACCGGGCATCAGCCACGAGAGGCCCTCGCGCAGTCGATCGCGCCAGTTCTCCCAGTTGTGGCCGTCGCGGGCTTCGACGTAACGCACGTCCATCCCGGTCGAGAGCAAGAGCGGAACCAGCGAGCGGTTCTCGTAGATCAGCGACTCGTACATGCCGCAGCTGACGAACACGCGCTCGCTGACCGGCTTGGGGTCGGCGCGGAAGCGGTTCATGAACGCGACCACCGGATCGAACAGCGGGCCGCGGTGGTTGCGATCGCCGATGTCGGTGAACGCGAACGACCCGCTCTGCAGCAGCAGGCGGCCGAAGAACCCAGGGTAGCGCTGCGCGGTCGACAGCGTGGCGACCGCGCCGAAGCTCGCGCCCATCAGGCAGCGTCCCTGCGGCTGCGCGTCGAGCGGGAACAGCCGCTCGATGTACGGCACGAGCTCCTCGACGAGGAACTTCGCGTGGCGCTCGTCGTCGGCGTACTCGCGCAGGCGGTCGGGCGAGCTGGTGAACACCACGATCGCGTCGGCGAGCTCGAGCCGATCGATCATGTTGTCGAGCACGCTGCCGAGCGCGGCGTAGCGCAGGTAGTCGTGGCCGTCGTGGACGACGAGCAGCGGGTACTGCCGGTTGCGCTGGAACCGCGACGGCACGTACAGGCCGAACCCGCGGCGCCCGAACGTCTTGCTGTCGATCCAGATCTCGTCGCGGTGGCCCTTGGCCGCGCCCGGATCGGGCTGGATCCACGTCGGGATCTCGTAGCCGGTGCCGTGCGCGACGGAGTTGCCGCCGAACGGATCGCGCGCGCGGTTCGGGTTGAGCGGATCCTGCGACCACTCGCCGTGGCCGTTGCGGACGATCTCGAGCTTGTACTCGACGCGCGACGCGGCGGGGAGCTGCAACGTGAGGTGCCAGACGTCGGTCTTGTCCACGCGCGCGAGCGACTGCGACGACGGCAGGCCGAACACCCAGTGCTTGAGGTGGACGGCCTCGGCCTCGCCCCGCCACACGAACGTGATGAAGTTGCCGTCGACGATCGGGAAGGTGCGCGCGGCGAACCACGCGTCGACCGCCTCGCGCGAGCGCGCCGACGCCTCGAGCTCCTTGATGGCCTTGCCGATCACGGGTGCTCTCCCCGGGCCCACTTCATCGACGCGGTGCTGTAGCGCACGGGCGCGCCCGACCAGTTGGGCTCGATGTCGCCGGACTTGTCGAGCCGCGTGGCGTCGGCGCGCGTGATCTCGCCGCGCGTGAACACGATGCGATCGCCGTGATCCATCGCCACGCAGGTGAGCGGCGCCATCCGGCGCGCGAACCGCTGGATGCCGATGCGCGCCTCGAGGTTGAGTTTTCGGCGCGGGTCCGGCAGCACGACGATGCCGGGCGCGAGCCCGAAGCCCTCGTCGAGGACCTGCGCGATGTCCGAGCCGTACGGCGGGAAGTCGTGGAACAGCACGATGCGCTCGGTGAGCACCATCGCGCCCGCGGACCACGCGAAGATCGGCTTGTCGGTGGCGACGCCGAACACGTCGAACAGCGCGAGGCGGTTGACGAGCGACGCGATGTGCCCGCCGGAGATCACCAGCGCGTCGCTGTCCTCCATCAGCTGCTTGACCTCGGCGCGATACTTCGCGATCAGCGGGCGCTCGGCGACCTTCCATTGCTCCTCGAACGCGGTGCGCAGCGCATCGCAGCGCTCGATGTGATCGGCGTCGAGGTGGCGGAACTGGTCGACCGAGACCTTGTCCTCCTGCTCGAGCAGCTGCGGATCGACGTAGCGGACCGACACCGTGCGCGCGGCGTCCTCGATCTTGTCGAGCCGGACGCGATAGAACGACTGCATGTGGCGCAGCCGCTGCTGGCGCGCCTGATACCCCGCCGTGAACGTCGGGTCGTCGCGGAACACGTCGACGCCGCGGCGGTGGAGCTGGAGGTTCACCGCCGGCACGCCGAGCGACGCGATCATCGCGGCGTCGTCGGTCTCGCGCTCCTGGTAGCCCGCGCGGACGAGCGCGACCCGCCCCTTGATCCCGTGCTCCGCCAGCACCTCGGCGATGTCGGGATGCGGCCCCTGGGGGCCGAGCAGGACGACGATCCGTGACATCAGTGTGCTCGAACTTTTAACGTGCGCCCGACGAGATCCAGCATGTGGCGGAGGGTGTCGTAGTTCTCGTGCTTCATGCGAACCCACGCGTTCGCCATGTAGCCGGCCTCGACGCCCTGCGTCGGCGATCCCACCGGCGGCAGGTGCCAGTCGATGAGGTGCGCGCCGAACGCCTCGCGGACCTGCTCGAGGCCATCGTAGCCACGGATGTGGCCGTCGCAGTCCGGGCGGAGCGCGATGATGCCGGTCGACAGCCGGCGCGACGGCCGCTGGGACGGGCGACCGGCCGCGACGAACATCGCCCACTCGCGGTAGAGGTCCATGTCGTTGGCGACGTTGTAGAGATCCCACGCGCGCACGCCGGGCGGCCGACAGCCGATCTCGGAGAACTTGAGGCCCTTGGCCCCGGCGAACCACTCCATGTGGGTGGCGGAGGTCTCGATCCCGAGCAGGGTGACGACCTTCTGCGCCATCGCCTTGACCTCGTCGTAGCCCGGCTGGTCGATGCGATTCGTCGTGACGAACTGCGGCGAGATCCAGCGCGTGCGCATCGCCTCGAGGACGTTGGGGTAGTAGTGGGTCGCGAACTCGTGGACGACCTGGCCGCGCAGGGTCAGCGTGTCGAAGAAGCCCTCGTGGCCGGTGATGAACTCCTCGACGGCGATCGACCGGCCGTTGCCGAGCAGGCGCAGCGCGGCCCCGAGCTCTGCGTCGCTGTCGACGCGGGTGGCCCCGGACGCGCCGGCGCCGTCGCGCGGCTTGAGGATCACCGGATAGCCGACGCGCTCGATGAACGCGCGGACCTCGGCGACGGTGGTCGCGGCGGTCGACTCGGCGCACGGCACGCCCCCGGCGCGCAGCACCTCCTTCATCGCCGGCTTGTCGCGGCACAGGTAGGCCGTGCGCGTCGACGTCCCCGGGATGCCGGCGGCCTCGCGCACGTGCGCGGTCGTCATGATGTGGGCCTCGACCGTCGCCTCGAGGCGATCGATGTCGGCGTGGCGCTGGATGAAGCGCACCGCGTCGAGCACCTGCTGCTCGTCGCACACGTTGGTGACCTGCTCGTAGTGCGTCAGCTGGCGGCGCAGATCGTCGTCGAGTGACGCCTTGGAGCCCTCGCCGATCGCGCTGACCGTCGCGCCGATCTCGGACAGCGCCCGGATGAACTGCCGCTGGTTCGTGGGGAACCGCGGCTCGATGAAGCAGATATGGATCATGTGATTAGTGCCTTCCCGCTGCGACGAGCCTGCCGTAGACGAGCTCGTAGAGTTTGCCCTGCGCGTCCCACGAGAAGTCCTGGGCCATGCCGTTCTGCATCAACCGGTGCCAGTGCTTGGGCTGCTTGTAGGTCGCGAGCGCGGCCTCGATCGCCCAGCGCAGGCCGGCCTCGTCGTGGTGCTCGAACGCGAACCCGGTGCCGTCGCCGCTGCGCGGGTTCCACTGCGTGACGGTGTCGGCGAGCCCGCCGGTCTTGTGGACGATCGGCACCGTGCCGTAGCGCAGGCTGTAGAGCTGGTTCAAGCCACACGGCTCGTAGACCGACGGCATCACGAACATGTCCGCGCCGGCCTCGATCATGTGCGCGAGGTCGTTCTTGAACCCGTTGTAGAAGCACACCTGCCGCGGGAACTGCCGCTGGAGGGTCGCGAACATCGCCTCGAGCCCGGGCTCGCCGCTGCCGAGCACGACGAGCTGGAAGCCGTGCTTCCTGAGCAGCTCGAACATCACCGGATCGAACAGCTTGAAGCCCTTCTGCCCGACGAGCCGCGACACCACCCCGAGCACCGGCACGTTCGGGTGGTAGGGCAACCCGAGGCTGGTGAGCAGGTGCTCCTTGTCGCGCTCCTTGCCCGACAGATCGAACGGGTTGTAGTGGTGCGCGAGGTGCTTGTCGTGGTCGGGGGACCACTCGCCGTAGTCGACGCCGTTGAGGATGCCGACCACGGTCGTCGAGCGTGCCCGCAGGTAGCCGTCGAGGCCGCCGCCGTACTTCTCGCCCTGGATCTCCTTGGCGTAGGTCGGGCTGACCGTGCTCACGCCGTCGGCGTAGAGGATGCCCTGGAGCAGGAAGTTCACGCGGCCGGCCCGCATCAGGTCCTGGTGGAACAGGTGCGCGACCGAGCCGAGGTTGGTGTCGGGGCCGATGCCGACCGGGAAGCTGCCCTGGTACATCAGGTTGTGGATCGTCAGCAGCGAGCGGCTGCGGGCGAACACCGGATCGCTCTTCGCGAGCGTCTTGAGGATCATCGGGATCAGCGACGCCTGCCAGTCGTGGCAGTGGACGACGTCGGGCGAAAACCCGAGCTTCGTCGCGATCATCAGCGCCGCGAACTGCAGGCACAGGAACCGGCGGTGCTCGTCGCCCTCGCTGGTGTAGAGCGAGCCGCGCGCGTACAGCGCCGGGCAGTGCACGAAGTAGATCGGGAAGCCGCCCCCGACGTCTGTCCGGAAGATCTTGCAGCCGTAGCGATGGGCCCCGAGGTCGACCGGGAACTCCAGGATCGCGGTGAACGTCGCCTTGCTGGTGTCGACCTTGTCGTACAGCGGCAGCACGACGCGCACGTCGTGTCCCGCTCGATGAAGGTAGGCCGGCAAGGCGGCCACCACATCTGCGAGGCCACCCGTCTTGGCGAACGGCGCCATCTCCGACGCGACGAACAGAACGTTCACGGAACCCTACAAGGATATCATCTACCAGTAGCGAAGTAGCGCGGCGGCGAGCGGAACTGCGAGGCGATCGACTTTCGTCGGGGAAATCCTCATCTCCACGAAGGGGTCGAACGGATCGGCGAGCAGATCGCGCCGGAACTCGATGCAGACCGCCCGCCCCGGATGGGCCAGGACGTGGTCGTAGGCGAGCGTGCTGGGGTGGAGCGGGTAGGTCGAGCCGTCGGCGACCTCGGGGAGCGCCGCCCGGAGCGTCTCGACCACGGCCATCGGCGCGAGGTTCGTGCCGTCGAGCAGCGTGCCGATGACGTCGACCTCGGGGCGCAGCTTCCAGGTCGGCTCGACGTCGGGCTGGTAGGCCGCGCGCAGCCCCTGGACGATGTCCGGGCCGACCTCGATGTCGACGCTCCGGGGCGCGTAGGTGTGGAGCATCAGCATCGCGCCGTCGGGGGCGAGCCGGGCGACGGCGGCGGCGACGGTGGCCAGGTACTGGTCGTAGGCGTCGCGGAGCAGCGCGCGGTCCTCGGGCGAGGTGATCCACGGCATCAGGCCGGGGGTGACCTTGCCGGCCTTGAAGTCGGCGGGCGACGCGTCCATCCGGCGGTTGCAGTCGATGAACGTGCGCGGGATCCGGCAGCGGACGATCGCCACCGCGCGGGTCGGATCGGTCGCGACCAGGTGCGCGGCGGTCGCGATCGCGAGCTCGGGCGCCCCCGCGTCGGTGTTGACGTGGAAGAAGTCGACGAGCGCGTCGGGC